>DATDFQ010000028.1 GCA_036522515.1 Bacteroidota bacterium | reverse complement strand
CGCTTTCAGAAACTGATGGAGAAATACAAGGTTGAATGAGAGGCGGACGCCCTTCGGCCGCTACATCACGTGCATCGACTGGACATCCTGCGGGCTGAACTTCACCAGCATCACTGCGTGGGCCTTGTCGCGCAGCAAGGGGGGAACGACCATCATGGCCTGGGCCTTGTTCTCCGCCTCGATCGTCACCCATCCTGTGTGCTCGCCGTCTTTGCAGCCCCAGTCGAAGTGAGTGATCATGCCGACCCCTTCAACCGCTTTCAGCGCTCTGACGCAGTCTTCAGTGGTATGTGTCAGGGAAATGAGATATCTGTCCATCGAATGCTCCTCTCTAATGAATGGCGGTGTTGCCCGCGGTGACGGGCTGAAGAACGTTGAACTTCCCCGGTTCTATTCTTTCACTGCAATAATGTCGATCATCGGAGGCGAGCAAAAGAATGCCGCCGCATTTTTCGTGTGCTCGGCCCAATCACGGACAAGCGCTTCGTGCTCCTCCGGCGTCAGTCTCCCCTCTTCCACGAGCTTGGGCGCATAGGTTTCGATAAAAATTGTCGGCCACCTCCAGAGCGGGGAATCCGGGCGCGCGATGCGATGAAGAGGACTGATCTCCACCGGTCTGAGCCCATGTTTCGCCAGCAGGCCGGGAAGCTTCATTCCGACCTGCGTATCTCCTCCATGCTCGTTCCAGGCTTTCGACGCGACGGCCATGAAACGCATGAACGCCGCGCTCCGCGGCGAGAGAAGTACTCCCTCGTAATGCATATAATCCTGTATTGCAAAAACCCCTCCCGGCTTTAGCGCCTTCGCGACCCCGCGTATTACGGCTTCCGGATCCTGCACGAAACAAAGCACCCAGCGCTGGTATGCGGCATCGATGGACTCAGGGGGCAAATCGAGTTTTTGCACATCGCCCACGCGGGGCTCGATGGGTACTCCGGCGTCGGCGCGGAGGCGCTGCTTGAGGTGTTCGACGAACCGGACCGATTCGTCGACAGCGATGACCTTTCCCGAAGGCGCGACAAGCCCCGCCAGGTCATAGCTCGTGTATCCCGGGCCGCAACCGATGTCGAGCACGGTCTTGCCTGCCGAAATCCCCGCTCTCTCCCAGATTGCGAAGGCCGAGGCGCTCCAGAGTTTGTGTTGTATTCCCAGGCGCACAACCTCGGCATCATGCGTGCCGAGGGCGTATTCCTTTGGCTTGGTTGTGGTCAATCAGGTACCCCCTTTAGATCAAGCAGGAAGAGTCGAAAACTTCGCCTTAACGTACGCAGAAAACCTGGAATTTACAATCCGGACCGGACCAGGGTGCTGTCCTATTTTGTCATCCTGAGCGAAGCGAAGGATCTCGCAGATCGGAAAGACGAGATCCTTCGGTCGCTACGCTCCCTCAGGATGACATGTTCGTTAAAATTGAGGCACTGCTTGGATCAGGAAGGCGGTGTAAAAGTCATTTTATGAGGATCATTTTTCCGGTCTCTGTGAACGAGCCGCCTCCAGGGGCGGTGCTCACGGCATCGAGCCTGTAATAGTACACCCCGCTTGCCGCGTTCGATGCATCCCAGATCGCCTTCTGAGGTCCCGCGCGAACGACGCCATCCACGAGAGTCGCCACCAGCTGGCCCAGGGTGTTGTAGATCCTGATCTTAGTGCGTGAATCCGCCGGAAGATTGTAACGGATAACGGTGGACGGATTGAACGGGTTGGGGTAATTCTGTCGAAGTGAATATTTTCCGGGCACTTCCGTTGAAACCCTCACGCTGAATTCCGGCGGAGATGGCGGCAGCTCCGAAGTCCCGAGGATCCTGAGACGGCTCGATGGATCGGCCGCAGGATGCGACGACAGGCGGATCGTCCCGCTCCGGCTAGCGTTCACCCAATAGGCTCTTCCGGGGTTGATGTCGGTCGACACGAAGTACGAGCCCGCGTAACCAAAGAAATTTCCGGTGATCATTCCCGGCGGTTCGCTTGTAATGGAAGACGCGTGAACAGGGACAGAAATCCCGCCGATGAGGTTCCAGCCGGTTGTCACGGAAAATGAAGTGTCTTCGACTACACGGCCCGAGAAGGAGGCGGAACGAGCCGCGGGAAACCTTACCCAGTACCCTTTGCACATCGCCATCGTGACCGCGGCGGTATAGCCGAAACCCGAGTCATAACCGTACGCCGGGACTGCCGGCGACCCGAAGAGCGACGCGACCGAATCATTCCCCGCGACGAGAGGCATCGAGACAAGATTCCATCGCTCGTCGTACGCTGTTTTGACGCGAAGCCTGAGGGCCTCCCGGACGGCGGCGAGCGCGTTGATGCGCCCGTACCCGAACACATAATCATACCCGGAAGCCCCCAGGTCGACGGATGTTCGTTTCAGAATATCGAGGATCTCATCATAGGAAAGGTCGGGGACCGATTCGAGCAGGAGAGCGATCGTTCCCGTCACGTGAGGCGTCGCCATGGAGGTACCGCTCGCCGCGCCAAATCCCCCTCCGGCGAGCGATGAAACCACCCCCTCGCCGGGAGCCGACAAGTCGGGCTTTCGTCTATCATCCGGAAAAGGGGCCCCGACCGGGGAGGGACCCACGGAGGTGGCTGCGAAGCGGTCGTCCACAGAGTTCGTTCCCCCGACGCTGATGCAGTTTCCGTAGTCGCCGGGAGAGCGGGTCGACGAGTCCGCCGGCCCGAAATTGGCGGCGCAAAACACCGGTATGATCCCCGCCGCCCGCCAGGCTGCCGCGGCATCGTAAAACCAGGTCGAGCCTCGCGTATTGGAAAGCCAGCTATTATTGATGACGTCGGGAAAGTCGTTGGTGGATGGATCCCCGTCGGGATCGAGCATCCACTGCGCAGCGCTCACCACCTGCGACACGGTGGAGTACCCGCTGCTGAGCATTTTCGCGGCGATGAATTTTGCCCCGTAGGCGATCCCGACATCGTTGGGATCGGGTCCCGTGCCGTCGCCGCCCACGAGCGTGCCGGTCGTATGGGTCCCGTGGCCCAGGTCATCGTACGGGTTCGGCCTGCCGTTGATCGCGTCAAACCACGAGTGGGCTCCCCCCTTCCATTTCGGTGCCAGCGAGGGATGAGCGGTATCGACCCCTCCGTCCATCGACCCGATGAGTACCCCCTCACCCGTGAGACCATACTGCCACCAGACGGAATCCGCGCCGATTTTACTGACGTTCCAGCCGGGATTCGATCCTCCCTGCTGGATGAAATCGGTGGGGCTGTCCATGTCGACATCTCCCGCCACGACAGCTTCATCCTCGTCACAGCTCGCCACATAGAGAAGATCGGATAATCTTTGCGCAGAGGATAATGTCGCATCGAGCGCGACGGCGTTGACGATCCAGAGGGGCGTGAAGCGTCCCTTGTACTCCTGCCCCGAGAGAACGGCCCGAAGCCTCCCGGTATCCCGTTGCGACAGGTCTCGCAATGACCGGATGAGCGCCGGAGCCGATTTCTTACCGTCTGTAAACCTGTGCAGATCGGCCTGATCGGAAAACCGGAGAAGCGCCGGCAAGGTCTCGCCGGGTTTGAGGTTCGCGAGGCGATCCTGAAAACGGGCGGATAGGGTCCCGGCATGGGCCGGAGAGCTCGCCCAAAAGATGAGCGCGGCAAGGAGAAGATTCAGGAGATTCCTCAGGGGAAACAATATAGTGGGATGTTCAGGGGCAATTCACGGAAATCTAGGCAGGACCGGTGTTTCCCGCAAGGAGAAATCGCCCGGCCGTTGGAACGGCGCGGCGGAAGGTTTAGTGAAACAACAGAACAACCTCCGGAGAAAGGGGCGCGTCGATGGTCCTCATGTGTGCCCCACGCCTGTCTTTCTATGCTTGATGGTGTTCTTGACCATCCTGGTCAGGATCGCCGGATCGACATCGGCGAGGGTTTTGATGTACAGACACCCTCCTCCTGTCCTATGCTTCCCCAATTTCTTCAACAATTCGTCACGCTGCTCGAAGTTCGCCGAGAGGTAGAAGACGATCGCGCTTGCACGCGGAGAAAATGCGACGAGCGGCATGTCGCCCTCGCGCCCGCTTTCATACTTGTAATGAACGGTGCCAAAACCGACGATGCCCGGCCCCCACATCTTCGGTTCGAATCCGGAATGTTTGGCGAGCAAGGTGGCTATCGCGGCACAATCATCGCGTTGTTGAGCGTTCTTTATCTTCGCCAGGAAACCCTGAACGCTCTTGCCTGTTTCAATTGTTTTGTTCTTTGCCATAGCTTAATCTTATGGTGTCTGGTTTGAATACTGAAAGGGTGCGGGGATTATGAGGCAGATTGCTAACGTATTTCCGAAAGAAGAGAGTTGAATTCAGGGTCTTCATGGTAGAGGGCAAAATCCGGGTCGCTTTTTACCCACTCGCTGACGTATTTGTATCCCTTGCGGCTTGCATTTCGCAAACAATCGAATGCTTCTTTCTTGTCCCCCAGCATGGCATAGGTGCAGGCGCAATTATAGATTGCAAGACCATCCTCCGGGTCTAATTCAAGGACTCGTCTGAGAGCCCGGTAGGTCTTCTCTTTGTCGCCGGATTGTGCGTATGGATTTGCCACCCGGCTTAATACGATCACATCGTCGGGGTTGACGTTCAATTTCCGCTCGGCGACTTCGACAAGCTTGCGCGTCGCCAGCTCTGAACCCTTCGCATCCCCTTTCCTCCGACAAGTCATATCGATATGCATCCAGGGCTCTTCACTGTAAGGCTTGAGCGTGACACAGTGCTCATACCATCCGAGAGCAGCATCGTACTCTTTGAGAATGTCTGATGTGATTCCCAACCAGCGGTACGCGTCATAATGATCGGGATTCTGCTGTATGACTGATTCCAGGGTTCGTTGTGCCTCGAGATACCGCTTCTGGTGAAAATATACCATACCAATGCCGAACTGGGCCTCAATCGACCCCGGATCAAGCGTGAGCGCCTTCTGGCTGCTCTCGATGGTTTTTTCCAGCCATTCGGGGGTGCCCTCATAGAATGTGTACATGTTCGAGTATGCCTCGGCGAGCGCCGCATGGGCGTTGGTAAAATTCGAATCGAGCGCGATCGCGTTTTCCAGCATCTGTATCGCTGCAACGGTGTTCTTCTTTCCCCGCTTGAACAACGATTCCCGGCCGCGCATGTAGAAATCATACGCGCGGAGGTCGTCAGTCGGTTTCTTGCTTAAAGACTCCTTTTCGGATTCCGTGAGCGATACCTTCAGCGCCTTCACGATATTTTGAGCGATCTCATCCTGCAGATCAAAAATATCCTCGATGAGCCGGTCATAGCGTTCCGCCCAGACATGGAAACCGGTCTGCACGTCGATGAGCTGGGCGGTAATACGGATCTTATTCCCCGCTTTGCGAACGCTTCCCTCCAGAATATAATTTACACGCAGGGATTCACCGACCTGCCTGAGGTTCACTTCCTTATTGCGGAACGGCTGGACATCGCTCCGCGACACGACCTTCAGCTCTTTGACCTTCGAAAGGTCGGTGATAATGTCTTCGGTGATCCCGGCGCAGAAATACTCGCTCTCCTTTTCGGAGCTCATGTTTTCAAAATAGAGGACCGCAATGGATTTCTCGTCGACCGCGGGGGGAACCGCCGGCACAGGCTGCTTTATGCGTTTGACAATCTCGGCAGCGGAGGAGAGCCGCCTTGAGCGGTCTTTTTGGAGGCACTGCGCCGCGAGCTCCTGAAGATGAGCGGGGAGATCGGACCGGAGGGTCTGGAGCGCCCTCGGTTCGACATTCAGGATCTCGTACATCACCGCGGCCTCATGCTCTCCCTGAAACGGAAGCTGTCCCGCGATCATCTCATAGAAGACCACTCCGAACGCCCAGATGTCGGTCCGCCGGTCGACGTCCATCCCCTGAATCTGTTCGGGCGACATATACGCCGCAGTGCCCACCGTACTGCCCGCCTTCGTCAGGTCCGCTCTCCCGCGAAGCTTGGCGAGCCCGAAGTCCATGATCTTGATCTGCCCGTCGGAACCGATCATGATATTATCCGATTTGATATCCCGATGGATAATATCCTTCTCGTGCGCGGCGTTGAGCCCCTGGGCGATGCCGGCTCCGATTTCGACGATCTGGTCGACGCTCAGCGCGCCCTTTTTGATTTTCTTCTTGAGATTCTCCCCCGTCAGGTACTCCATGACGATGAAGTGCTGATCGTCGGCGGTTTGAATGTCGATGACCGAACAGACGTTCGGATGATTCAACGAGGCGGCGGCCTGCGCTTCCAACAGGAACCGCGCCTTATCCTGTTCAGAGTCCGCGAGATGAGACGGCAGGAATTTCAACGCGATAACGCGGTCGAGCTTCGTGTCGTGGGCCTTGTAGACCACGCCCATTCCGCCCTCCCCGAGCTTCTCCAGGATCTTATAGTGGGATACCGTTTGACCGATCACCCCTGCTTCTCCGATCTCTTCATTCCCGGCCTGCCCTACTGCTCATAGTTTTCGACGATATCGGGAGGGCGAACCCTCGCGTCATCGGGGTTCTTGCCCGCTGATCGCAGGGCTTGCCTCTGGCGGAGAAGGTCCCAGCACTGATCCAACTCGACCTTCATCTGTTGGAGCCGGCGCACTTCCTTGTCGCTGAGGTTTTCCCGTGTGTAAAGGCGTTCCTCCTCGTCGGTTAAATCCTTGATGTGTTTCAGTACCTGCCCGTCATCCATGGCGCATTCTCCTTTCTATTGGTTGATTTCCAAGACCGTGATCATCGACTCTTGATAAACGTTCCGTTCTGGAGCTCGGCATAGGCCTGACGCAGCTCCTCCTGCGTATTCATCACGATGGGACCGCGCCAGGCGACAGGCTCCTCGAGCGGCTGGCCGGACACCAGCAAGAATCTGATACCCTTCTCGCCGGCTTGAACCGTTACCTCGTCGCCCCTGTCGAAGAGCACGAGAGATCGATTTCCAGCCATTTCGTAGACCTCGCCGCCCGTCGAGCCGACGCGATCTGTTCTCACCGGCTGCGGCTTCGAGGCCGAAGCGAACCTGCCGTCGCCTTCAAAAACGTACGCGAACGCGTGGCGTGTCGTCTCCACGGGGAGTGTTTTCGACTTCCCCGGGGGAACCGCGATGTCGAGATACCGGGGATCCGCTGCGACACCCTCCACCGGGCCTGTCTTTCCCCAGAAATCTCCGGAAATAATCCGGGCCCTGGTACCATCGTCGTCCGTCACCTCCGGAATTTCCCCGGATGAAATATCCTGATAACGCGGCCGCGTCATTTTCAGCGACGAAGGAAGGTTCGCCCATAACTGAAATCCGTGCATCCGCCCGTGCGGATCTCCACGGGGCATTTCCTGATGGAGGATTCCGCTTCCCGCCGTCATCCATTGGATATCGCCTGCGCCCAGCTTCCCCTTGTTCCCCAGACTGTCCCCGTGGTTGACCTCCCCTGCGAGGACGTACGTAATAGTCTCAATTCCCCGATGCGGATGCCATGGAAAACCCGCAAGGTAGTCGGCGGGATTCTCATTCCGGAAATCATCCAACAGCAAGAACGGATCGAACTCCTCCGTCTGCCCGAACCCGAACGCCCGGCGCAAGTGCACTCCGGCCCCTTCGAGCGTGGGTTGAGCCTGGATGATCCGCTTGACAGGTCTGATCGACATCGTGAAGCCTCCTATAAAGTCCGCTTCGCCTCGTTCTCCTGATGCAAATGTTGGTTATTCCGGATCTGTTTGGCGACAAACGCCAGCGTCGTCTCCGCCACTTCCCGCCAACCATGGTCGATGGTGAGGGAGTGGCCGCGGCCCGGGATTTCATGAATTTCGGTCACACCGGGATTTTTCTCCTGTTGCTTGTAGGACGCGTGCGCGATCGCCCACGGCACGGTATGGTCGTACTCGCCTGAGACGATGAGCAACGGTCCGCGCTGCGGATTGCCGGTGTCGACCTGCGCCTCCGTCCAGGGGTTGAGATTGGCGGTCGCCGCCTGAAAGACCGTCACTCCCGAACCGGGAACCGAGTAGGTCTCGTACAATTGGTGGGCTTCATTTTCCTCCACCGCGTTCGCAAAAGAGTACCGGAACTGCTCGTACGTGAGCGGGACGGCGCGGGTATAGTTAAGAGGATTGCCGAGGACCGCCGATCCTGACTTGAGAGCTGAGAGCGGCAGGGGAAGAACTCCACGGAATGGCGCCGGGTCGATCGCGACGGTCACAGCCGCCACGCCCTCTCCCGCCAATCTCTGCGCGATCAGCCCGCCAAAAGAATGGCCGATCACTACGGGCTTCATTCTGAGCCGGCGTATCGCCCTTACATAGTGATCCGTAACCTGTTTTATCCGCTTGTGGGCAAAAACCTCCGGATCCTGCTTGGCCTCCTTGACGGTATCGGGGTCGTCGGGCCAACCCGGAGCGAGAGTGATGAAGCCCTTCTCTTCGAAGAGAGCCCGCCAGCGATCCCAACTGCTCGAAAGAAGCCAGAGTCCGTGCACGAACACAACCGGTTGCAAACCGGACTTGTTGGCACGATCGATTTCGTTCGTTTCTTTGGTCGTGAGAACTGTGGATAGGATAGCCATGAGTACCCCCTTTCCCTTGTTCGAACAACTATTCCTCTCTGAACGTCCCGAGAGGGCTTACATTTGTCATGGTCAGAGCCCGAACCAGCGGGAGCGCCGGCTCGATCCAAAATACCGCTTCTCCTCCACCAGGGCGGGCGAGGGTTCAAAAAAGGTCCCGGTCGGCTTCGGACCCGAGAAGAAATCCACATCGACGCGCCCGACCCGATCCCCGCCAAATTCGACATAGCAAGACCCGGCACCCTTATACTGAGACGAACCCCCTCCCCCGCGCGCTTCGGCAATGAGCGATGCCGCCACCACACGCGCGGCCCCTTCGGCAAACACCCCTGCTTTCGGCGTCCCGACGCTTGTCACGTCGCCCACCGCGTACACGCCCGGAAATTTTGTTCTAAGCGTCCTCTTGTCGACCGGAATCCATCCGTTTTCCGCCATGCCGCTCCGGAGGACGACGTCCGGCGCACAATGCTTCGGAATCCCGAGAAAGAGATCGTACGGCATCTCGCGCCCGTCGTCAAGGATGGCGACTTTTCGCGCGGGATCGAGCGAACTCACCTTGCGGTCGCCAACGTATGAAATCCCCCGCTCCGCAAACGCGGCAAGAAGCGCTTTGGAGGTGTCAGGGGACGGAGGGATGGGAATGCCGAAGGGCATCACGAGGCTGATCGTACAGGCGTCGCGAACTCCCCGCGTGGCAAGGTAGTCATGCAGCAACAGCGCCGCTTCACTCGGCGCCGGGGGACACTTGAACGGCGCCGATGTCACCCCCACAATGGCGTTCCCTTTCGTAAATCCCGGAAGAATCTTCCGCAAACGTTCGGCGCCGGCCATGGAGTAAAACTCGTTGCCCCCTTCGGCGAGCCCCGGTGTCGCGCCGGTATCATAGTCGGCTCCGAGCGCCACTACGAGCACATCGGCTTCATAGACATGTTGATCGGTCGTGACACGACGGGCCCCGGGATCGATCGCTGTGACGGATTCCCGGACAAAACGGACGCCCGGCTTTACGATGGCCCGGTACGGAATCCGGACGGCCTCGGCTTCCTTTCGGCCGAACAACACGTCGAGTTTCGAAAATCCGAAGTAGAACGAATCGCTCCTGTCGATAAGAGTAAGCTCCAGATCAACGGAGATCGCCTCCGACAAGAGGGCGGTGAGCTCGAGACCGCCGAACCCCGCACCCAGAACGACCACCCGTAATTTCATGGGCGGAGTTCTACGCGCCGGGTTGCTTTACTACCCGGAGGTAGGGTTTGACTGTCTTCCAGCCATCCGGGTATTTCTCCTTCGCCTCTGCATCGGAGACCGATCCGGCGATGATGACGTCTTCCCCCTGCCTCCAGTTTACGGGAGTCGAAACCTTGTGCTTGGAGGTCAGCTGCATCGAATCGAGGACGCGCAAAATCTCGTCGAAGTTGCGGCCCGTCGTCATCGGATAGGTCAGCGTCAGCTTGATTTTCTTGTCCGGTCCTACGATAAAGACGGAGCGCACGGTTTGATTCGTCACAGGCGTCCGCCCCTCCGAAGTGCCCGATTCCGTCGCAGGGAGCATGTCATAGAGTTTCGCGACCGCCAGATCGCGGTCACCGATCATCGGGTAGTTCACGGAGTACCCCTGCGTCTCCCTGATGTCTTTCTCCCATTCCTTGTGGCTTTCGACAGGATCGACGCTCAGTCCCATGACTTTGCAATTGCGTTTTGCAAACTCCGGCTCGAGCTTCGCCATGTACCCCAGCTCGGTCGTGCAGACCGGGGTAAAATCCTTCGGATGTGAAAAGAGAATTGCCCAGCCGTTGCCGATCCATTCGTGGAAATTGATGTTCCCCTGGGTTGTGGCGGCGGTGAAATTGGGCGCTTCATCGTTGATTCTCAGCGACATGACGGGTCCCTTCCTGATTATTGATTTTTGGTTTAAAGATACTCGACACTACTTTCGAAGGCTCGACGGATGGCAGAACAGGTGAACTCCCAAACTCAACAAATGATAATGAATCGGTCTGAATTATGCAAGAGGATCGAATCGTCGGGGGAGGCTGAGATTCGACTGCCGGACCAAAAGACCGCAGGCTAAAGCCTGCGGCTACCAAGCCCGAGAGAATGTCTTGTTCCCATGCTCTACGGCGCAACGAGGAGCCGGAGGCCTCGGTAGCCGCAACCTTCAGGTTGCGGGCTGTTGTAGGGGCGGGGCATGCCCCGCCCGGAAGCTCAGATGATGCGATGACCCTCTCGGGCGACGCATGCGTCGCCCCTACATCGAACAACCTGCCAAACCTTAATCGTCGAGTTTAACGCAGGCTAAAGCCTGCGTCTACAGATACCCCAGCCACCACTCGCTCCTCCGGGCTTTGAGTCCGGCAAACCATCTGCACGCATAAAAGAGAATCAGGATCGCTGCCGCCCAGACCAGATAGAGGAGCGGGAGACTCCAGGTGTAGCCGTCGGGAGGCGGCGGGTTTCCCATCGGATGGTTGGTGAAGAGCCAGGGGCTCACTTCGCCGGACCTGATCCAGGAAACGAGAAGCGCAAGAGCATGGATCAGCGGGATGTGGAGAAGATAGAAGAAAAACGGGACACGTCCGAACATCGTGAGCCATCGCGAAAAGGCGTTCCGGGCGCCTTCCACGAAGGGGATCAGCGCGATGGTCGGGCCGAGCGTCATCAGGAGGAACAGAAGCGACGCGGGGTACTTTGTCGTGTTCAGGAAGGCAAGAAACGGAGGCATCGGGGGCCCACCGTTGAATCCCTGAGCGGCGGGATTCCACGGGCGCGGGTCGCCATAGATGTTGAAACCGCGAAGCAGCACAAACAGCGCCGTCGCTCCGAGGCCGATGATCAGACAAACGCGGTTCCGATCCCGGGGCTCCCGCATGAGGATCTTTCCGAACGCAAATCCGGATGCCATGACCCCAATCCACGGGACGATGGAATAGAGAACGATGAGATTCGGACCGTTCTCTCCGAGCGTGACCGGTCCCGCAAAAAAAGAAAGGTACAGGATTTTCCAGAGCCCGCTGAAGCCGCTGTTGAGCATGGCGGGGGTCAGATCTCCCAGGTGCGGATCCAGAAGGTTATGGCATCCGATGATGAGTACTCCGATGATGCCGACGAGTTTGGGCGGCAGCTTCACCAGTCCCGCCATGAGGATCATGCACCATCCCAGGGCCCAAACGACACCCGCCATTTCGTAGTGCGCGAAATCGAAATTGAACGTCCAGGCGAGCCGGAGGAATGTCAGTTCGAGGAAGACGAGCCAACTGCCGCGAACCAGCAGGTGCTTTGAGAGATCGCCGTGCTTCCTCGCGTAGAAGAAGGCGCTCGTCCCCGCAAGGAAGAAGAATGCCGGGGCGCAGAAGTGCGTGACCCAACGGGTAAAGAAGACCCCGGGCACGGGGCCGCCCGCAGGGATTCCTGAAAAGACGCGAACATGATCGATCGCCATCAGGATCATCACTGCGCCGCGGATCAGGTCGATCGACCCGATGCGGGACGCTGTCTGGGCGGGTTGCTGTTCCTTGTCGGACATGTTGCCGGTGTCGTTGTTCTGGCGGGAAGGAAAATTCCCGATAAACTAATCAAAATCCCCACTATTATCAAGCAATCAAACGGAACCGGCTTATTCACGCAATAGTAACAATGGGGTCATATCCTGGTAACATAATATCCTAAATTGGAGAAGGATGAGCAGGCATCACAAGGTTCAGAAGAAACTGAAGCGCGAACTATTCGACACATTTGAAAGGATATTTTCTGGAGATCTTTGACAGAACCTGCCCTCTCCTCCCCTATGCCCCGTTCGGCCGGTCGCCCGCCGATGCGATCATCATTTCCGATTTGCACCTCGGCAGCTCTCTCTGCCAGGACAAACTCCTCATCGAGTTTCTCCAGGAGCTTCAGCACTCGGAGTTTCCTCCAACGCGACTGATTCTGAACGGAGATGTCTTCGATTCCATCGATTTTCGCCGGCTGAACAAACGCCATTGGAAAGTCCTCTCTTTGATTCGAAAATTATCGGACACGGTTCCCATCACATGGGTTTGCGGGAACCATGACGGACCGGCGGACCCGATCTCTCATCTCCTCGGAGTCGACGTAAGGGATGAATACACATTTATGAGCGGCGCGGCTTCCGTGCTGGTTCTCCATGGTCACCAGTTTGATGACTTTATCAGCATGTACCCGACGATCACACTCCTCGGGGACCTTCTGTACCGGTTGCTGCAGTGGATCGACCGGACCCACCGTTTCGCCCGGTTCGCGAAGAGCAACACAAAGGTGTTTCTCCGGTGCATCGAGAAGATCCGAGTCGAATCCGTCGCCTACGCAAGATCGAAGAACGCCCGAATCGTCTGCTGCGGGCATACTCATTTCGCCGAGCAAATGACGGAGGGCGGCGTCACCTATGTGAACGGGGGGTGCTGGACCGAATTCCCCCCAACCTATCTCAGTATCCGGAACGGGACCGTCCACCTCGGAATATACTCGCCTCCCCTCCGGCAAGAATCCGCTGAAACCTCCGACGCACCCGATTCCCCGAGGACGGGTCGGTCCCCTGAACTTGCCCTGAATTGACAATCTCACCCCAGGTTCCAGCTCCCCCCCGCACCCCTGACCAGCTGGAATTTTTTAATCGTCCCCGGCGTTTTCGATCTTGTGTCCTGTCGCACTGCTAACTGCTGAAGCCACAACTCAATCATCGGGCCGGGCCAGTCCGGATCAAGAGCTCCCGGACGGCCAGGCTCACAACAAGAAGGAGGTCCAATCATGCGATTCATGGTGATAGTCAAGGCCAACAAGGACTCCGAAGCGGGGGTTCTGCCCGACAAGAAGCTTCTTGCCGAAATGGGAAAGTTTAACGAGGAACTGGTGAAAGCCGGCGTCATGCTCGCGGGCGAGGGTCTGCATGCGAGTTCCAAAGGAGTGCGCGTCAGGTTTTCGGAAGGGAAGCAGACCGTCGTCGGTGGGCCGTTCGCCGAAACCAAAGATCTGGTGGCGGGTTTCTGGATATGGAAGGTGAAGTCGATGGATGAGGCGATCAACTGGCTCAAGCGCGCCCCGTTCGAAGAGACCGAAGTGGAAATCCGGCAGGTCTTCGAGGCGGAGGATTTCGGCGAAGAGTTCACCCCCGAACTGCGTCATCAGGAGGAGCGCCTACGCCTGGAAGTGGAGAAGCTCAACGGGAGATAGACATTTCCCCGTTATTTGTCATCCTGAGGGAGCGTAGCGACCGAAGGATCTGGCATTCTGGCTTTCAACTGGAGGGAGATCCTTCGCGGAGTTTACACTGAGCGAAGCGAATGTGCTCAGGATGACAAAATCAAAATGGGGAACTAACGATTACCCGGGCGGTTTGCCAATGAGCGGCATTCTGACTAAATTTACGCTCGTACTCACACGGCCGGAGGGATACCCCTCACCGTTCACCCGTAGCGTAGAGAAAGTGAGATGTGCATGCTCATATTCAATCACCCGGTATTTGCGCAATACCTTGATCCGGGGACAGGGAGCTATCTTTTTCAGCTGGCGATCGCGGGAGTCACCGCTCTTCTCTTCTTCTTCTCTCACAGGATAAAGGGATCCCTCTCGAGGTTTTTCAAGTACCTGAAAAGGAATAATGGAACGAAATAGTTCCTCCTTTCGGGACGAAGGGGGATATGTTTTCACCCACCAGGGAACCGTCTACCGCCATATCGACATCTCCTTCCAGGAGCAGTATGACTTTTTCCTGAGCTCGGGGTTGTATGAGACCCTGACCTCAAAGGGATTGTTGATCGGGCATCAGGAGGTGGATCTCAAGCAGTTCGACGTGATTCCCGGGCTCAACAACAGAGTCATTCGTCCTGAGCAGGTCGGGTTCATCAGCTTTCCCTTCGAATGGTCGTTCAATCAGCTGAAAGACGCCGCGCTGGCCACGCTTGAGATTCAGCGGCTTGCCATTCCGCGCGGCATGATTTTGAAAGACGCATCGGCGTTCAACATCCAGTTCGTCGATGGGAAACCCTGCCTCATCGATACGCTGTCGTTCATTCAAATCGGCGCCGAGATCAAACCGTGGGCCGCCTATAAGCAGTTTTGCGAGCAATTCCTGGTCCCCCTCGCGCTGATGAGTTACGTCGACGGCAGGTTGAATCTCCTCCTGAGGTCCTTCCTCGACGGCGTCCCGATCGATCTCGGGTCGGACCTCCTTCCCTTCAGGAGTTATTTCTCGCTCACACTCTTCATGCACGTCCATCTTCACTCAAGGTTCCACCGGAAGTACGCCAGCCGGGGGGCCGGAAAGGGAAAGGCCGTTCGGACTGTTTCCATCAATTCGCTCCTTGGGTTGACAGAGAGCCTCACGACAGCGGTCCTCCGCCTCAAACCTCCGAAAAAAACGACCCCATGGGCCGCATACTATAAGGACTCTAGCGACGAAGAATACCGGAGAACGAAGAGGGAAATTGTCGAAACGGCCATCACCGCCGTCAAGCCGAGGCTGGTATGGGATATCGGGGCAAATAACGGGGAATTCAGCCGGCTCTTCTCCGAAAAGCAAATCGAGGTGATTTCACTCGACGGGGACACCGGCTGCGTGGACGAGAATTACCGGATCGCCAGGGGCGGCAAGGACTCTCACATCCATCCCCTGTTTCTTAACATCGCCGACCCGTCGCCGGGTCTGGGATGGGCCAACGAAGAACGGCACTCCTTTCTCCGGCGAAGCGAACCGGATCTGATCGTCGCCTTCGCGGTCGTCCACCACCTCGCGATCTCGCAGAATATCAGCTTTGACCTGATCGCAAACCTCTGGAGCGGCCTCGCGGGCCACCTCCTGATTGAATTCCTGGAAAAGGATGATCCCCGCGTGGCCGAGCTTCTTTCGTTCAAGGAGAGAAGGCACGATGAGTATTCCGCCGCAAACTTTGAGGAGGCATTCGGCCGGCACTATCAAACTCTCGGGCAGTACCCGACCGGAACCGGGACGCGGGTCATCTACCTGATGAAATCACTGAAGAAGAAATAATCCTCGCTCCGTCTCAGTGAGAAAATTTCCTTCTCTTTTTCTTCTTCCCGGCGCGCTCGCGATCTATTCTGTCGTTCATTCGATCTTCTTCCGGCGCGGTTTGGATTCGCTGCGGCTCCCCACGATCGCGCTCACGGCGCTCGTCATTCTGATTTACGCGTACGGCCTCGTGCTGCTCTTCCGCCGGGCTCAGCCTCCCCTGAACCTTCTGTTCGCGTCGCTTGTCCTGACCATGACGCTCTTTTACGGCTACTTCCGGGACGAGGTGATAGGCAGCCCGGCGATCGCCTCCTTTGTCCGGAGTTACTTCTGGAACAAGAACAACACGTTCTTCATCCTCCTCGCGTTCCTCGTTTCGCTCGGAGCCGGCTGGATCTTCAAGTCCCGGCGTGAAGCATCCGCGAAGATCGGCACGTTTGCCCTGGTGTTCGTCTCGGCCCTGATGATCATGGATATCGTGGTGTACTATCAGGGCAGGCCCGGCGTGCATGTCATACCCCCCGAATACGCCGATACCATCCGCGCGGGGAAGGATAAGCCTGACGTCTATTTTCTGATTTTCGATTCCGAGACAAGCCCGAGCAGCCTCCGCCGGTACTGGGGCTATCAGAACGATTCGGTCCAACAGGCGCTCCGGCAGCGGGGGTTTTTCGTCGGCACGCATAACCGGTCGAACTATAATCTCACCCCCTATTCGATCGCATCGACGTTGAATATGAATTATCTGAGCGGGTACTCCGCCGATACGTTCGGCGAGGAGTTCCCCCAGTCGATCACGTCCGGGGTCATGAACATCTTCGCATCGAACGGATACACGGTCCACAATCTATCGTTCCTGACGGTCAACGGCCTGCCGAAGCTCGGTTCGGTGATTCAGTATACGATCTGGGACAAGACTCTTTTTTATTTCCTGGTCGACAGGGCGGCGAATTACACCTACACAACGTACAGGGCCCTTCACTCAAACCTCCTGGCAACGATGCTCGATTCCCTCGCGTTGCTCACCGGGCAGAAAAACGCGCCGCCCAAATTTGTGTACGCGCACTTTTTTGTCCCTCACACACCGGCCTTCATCGATGAGAAGGGAACCCTGAAACCATCGGGTGTCATGGATGCACAGGACATGGGGGGCTACCTCGGGCAGGCCGTTTACTCCCACCGGTTGATGCTTCGGCTCGCCGATACGATCAGGGAAGCATCGAACGGCGCCGCGATCATCATCATCCAGGGGGATCATGGCTACCGTTTTCTGGAGGGTCCGCAGAAGATGGCCGAGCAGTTCGACATTCTTTCGGCGTTCTACTTCCCGAACAGGGACTATTCCCTCCTGACCGATTCCACACGATCCGTGAACACGTTTCGAATCGTCTTTGATTCGGAGTTCGGGGCGAAACTCCCCCTGTTGAAGGATTCCTCCTTCAATGCGCTCAGTAAACTCTTGAACACACTCAGGTAAATGGGACGAATGACAAAATCGGCCGGCGCCAACCCGGGGCAACAATCGGACTCTTTCGCCCGTGAGGCCGGCAAGGTCTGGCTTGTTGCAGCCGACATGGGATACGGGCACCTCCGCGCGGTATATCCTTTGCAGGCGATCGCCCACGAGTCGATCATTACACTCGGGGTGAATGACGACTCGACCCCAAAAGAGAAAAAGCTCTGGAACAGGATGCTCGCGGTCCATACGAAATTCTCCCGCGCGACCGGAATACCGGGAATCGGAAAGTACCTCTTCAAGATTTTGAACCAGTTCCTTTACATCCCCTCGCTCTACCCGATCAGAAACCTGTCCGGAAGCACGTTCCAGGTGCGCATGCTCCTCTCCGCGATCCGCTCCGGACTCTGCACGGGAATACTGAACAAAGTCTCCGGGCACCCGCTGCCGCTGCTCACATCTTTTTATGCGCCGGCGATTGCGGCCGAGATGAGCGGAGTGCAGCCCATCTACTGTATCATTTGTGACGCCGATATCAATCGGGTCTGGGTCGCAAAGGACCCGTTGGAAAGCACGATCACGTACCTGGCCCCCTGCGGCAGGGCCGCGCAGCGGCTCCAAACCTACGGAGTCCCTTATGACCGCATCGTCCTCACGGGGTTTCCGCTTCCGGAACAACTTCTCGGGGGAAGAAACCTCCCGACTCTCAAGGCCGACCTCGGGCAACGGTTGCACTACCTCGACCCGAACAAGCGCTTCTGGCCGCTCCACGGAAGGAATGTGGAGTACATTCTCGGGAGTGAGGCTTGCGTTCACAGGCCGGACCGGACGCTGACGCTCACCTTTGCGGTCGGCGGGGCCGGGGCACAGAAGGAAATTGGCAGGGAGATCGCGCTGAGCCTGCGGAAGAAGCTGGAGGCGGGAGAGATCAGGCTGAAACTGGCGGCGGGATCGGTGCCGCTGGTCCGCGAATACTTCCGCGACGTACAGCGGCAACTCGGAGAAGCGGCCTCCCGGAACGTGGAGATTGTCTACGGCGACTCGTTCGAACAGTACTACTCGCTCTTCAACGAAGCGCTCCGCACCACGGATATCCTCTGGACGAAACCGAGCGAACTCTCATTCTATTGCGCCCTCGGGATTCCCCTCATCATCTCGCCCCCGATCGGCTCTCATGAGTACTTCAACCGGAAATGGCTGCTGGAGATTCAAGCTGGGATCAAGCAGGACGACCCCGCGTACACAGACCAATGGCTCTTCGACCTTCTCCGGAACGGGCGTTTCGCCGAAGCCGCCTGGTCCGGTTTTCTCAAAGCGCGAAAGCTCGGGACCTACAAGATCCAGGACGTCGTCCGGGAGGGAAAAATCAGCGAGGATCATTCTCCGTTGCTGCGATGAAATCGGGGTGAGGCGGCCCTAGGCATCGGTAGGCGCGACCTTCAGGTCGCGTGCACTTAAACGCAGGCTGAAGCCTGCGCCTACCGAATCTCCATAGAAATGATTGCGGACCAATATGGTCCTTACCCCGAACCCTCGTCCCCTGCCGCCAGGCGGTACCCGATGCCCGATTCGGTGAGCAGCAACCGCGGGCTCTCCGGATCATCTTCCAGCTTCTTGCGCAACTGGCCGACGTACACACGCGAGTACTGAGTCTCTTCCTCGAAGGTGGGTCCCCAGACTTGCTGGAGAATAAATCCGTGTGTGAGCACCCGGCCGGCGTTCCGCACGAACAAGGCGAGAAGAGAGTACTCGGTCGGGGTCAGCTTGATCACCTCGCCGTTTTTCTTCACGAGGCGCGCGGCAAGGTCCACCGAAAGTGAGCCGCTCGTAAAGACGGTCCCGGCCTCCGTCCTCTGGTTGTGGCGCAATGCAGACCGAAGCCGGGCCAGGAGCTCGCCGGTGCGGAAAGGTTTCGTGAGATAATCGTCCGCACCCGCGTCGAGCGCCGCGATGATATCCTGCTCCTGTGCGCGCACCGAAAGGATGAGGATCGGGAATTTTGCCCACTCCCGCAATTTCCGTAGAATCTGGAGGCCCTCCATATCCTGGAGCCCGAGGTCCAGGATAACTGCTTCCGGCCTGGACGTTGCGGCCTGCCGCAATCCATCCTCACCTGATTCCGCCAGATGGACCTTGAAGCCCGACGCCTCCAGCGTTATGCGCAGCAGGCGTCTCATCTGGACCTCGTCATCGATCACAAGGACCGGTACCGGCGTGGTCACGGCTGCTCTTCTCCACGCGGCCGTTCCAGCAGCGGCAAACGGATGGTGAACTCTGCCCCGCCCCCCTCCCTGTTCCCGACACTGAGTGCTCCGCCCTGCGCCTCCGTGAAGCCGCGCGCGATCGAGAGCCCGAGGCCGGTTCCTCCCGCCTTCGTCCCGGGGACGCGGTAAAACTTTTCGAAGAGCTTCGGCACAGCCTCCCGGGGAAGGCCGGGCCCGTTGTCGGAAATGATGATAACACACTCGCTTTCTCCCGCAAGGACGCGGACCCAAATCGATGATCCCGCAGGCGTGTACGATGCCGCATTATGAAGCAGGTTCACAAGCACCTGTTCCATCAGTCCGAAATCCACTTTCACCAGGGGGATTCCTGCCGGGATATCGATCGAAAGGGTGTGTCCGTTCAGTTCCGCGGCAAGTTTATCGGCAGCCGTATTGATCAGATCCCGCACCTCGCACCAGTCGAGCACCGGCGCCAGCCGCCCGGATTCGAGGCGGGTCATGTCGAGCAGATTTCCGATGAGCCGGTTCAGCCGTTGAGCCGCGGTATGGATCTCCCCCGCAAGTTCATTCCGGACGCCCGTCCGCTCCGATGTCCGCTCATCGAGAAGGCCCTCGGAGGCACTGACAATCGCGGCGATCGGCGTCCGCAATTCGTGGGAAATCGAATTGAACAACGTCTTATAGAGCCGTTCCGATTCCGCAATCGCGATCGATCGCTTCGCCATCTCGTTGAGCTGTTCCCGCTCGAGGGTGGAAGCCACCTGGCTGATAAAATTCTCCAGGAGGACCTCCTGTTCGATCGCAGGCGGATTCTGCTGGTTGAACCTGACTCCCACCACACCGAGCGGATACCGCGGTCCGGACATCGGATAGTAGATCGCCTGCGCGAACGGAAGCGTGTCGGTAAACTTCCCCGCTTTTTTCTCGTTCCAGTAGACCCATGCGGCGACTCCGAACTCTTTCTCGTCGACGGCGAAGCTGCTCGATTCGTGAGGCCTGGTAAAGATCTCGCCGTCAAGATCCGTAAGGAATATCGCGACATCGGCCTGAAAAAACCGCCGCAAATTGGAGACAGCCGCTTCGGCGACCTCAGTCTGGCTCGTCGCGTTCGCAAGGTCCTTCGTGAGCGAATAGAGGGCCTGGGTTCGTTCCTCCCTGCTCCGGACCGCCTTCTCCCGGGCCCGGACCCGCGCAGTGAGAGCTCCTGTCACCGCCGCGATCGCGAAGTAGGTCGCGAGCATGAGGATGTCCTGTCCCCGCGCCACCACGAAGGTGAAGCGGGGAGGGATGAAGAAAAAGTCCCAGACAAGCGCGCTCGCGCCGGCGGCGAGCAAAACGGGTCCGGCACCGAGCTTGAGCGGCAGGAGTGCGACGGTGAGCAAAAGGATCAGCGAGACCGTCTGATATCCGAGATACCCCGATAAGGGGTAGCAAAGGAGGCCGACCGCGCAGACCGCGGCGGCGGCGGCAAGGTATTGCAGGATCCCCGAGTGTAATTCAGGGATCCGGAACAAAGCGGGACGTTTCGGCGATTCGTTCTCGCCGCCGACGACATATACATCGAGCTCACCGCTTTGCTCGATGACCCTGTCGAGCAGATTCTTCCTGAAGGAGAACTGCTGTTGTGGTTTCCCGACCAGAATCTGCGTCGAATTCTGCTGCCGGGCCACTCTGACAAGCGCTCTGGCGACGTCCTCGTCGGCCGTCGTGATGATCTCCGCTCCGAGCTCCCTGGCCAGTTTGATGTTTTTCGCCAGCCTGGCCTTCGTAGCATCGGTCATCCGCGAGGAGCCCTCGACATAGACCGCGATCCAGGAGGCATCCATCGTATAGGCCATGCGCCGGCCCCACCGGATCAAGGTAGCGCTCTGGGGGCTGGGGCTGATCCCTACCAGCAGGCGCTGGCCGGATTTCCACGGCCCGGAGATGCGCTCCGTCCGCATATAATCGCGCAGCTGGTGATCGACCCTTTCGGCGGTCAACCGGAGCGACATCTCCCTGAGGGCGGTCAGAGTCCCCTTCCGGAAAAAATTTTCAATGGCCTGCTGGGAGCGCTCAGGCGTGTAGACCTTACCTTCGGAGAGCCGTTTCAAGAGGTCATCGGGAGGGATGTCGATGATTTCCACCTCGTCAGCCTGGTCGAAAATCGAGTCGGGGACCGTCTCCCTGACCGTCGTTCCGGTAATCTGCGCGACGGTGTCCGCACGGCTCTCGAGATGCTGGACATTCACCGTCGTGTAGACGTCAATTCCGCTTTCGAGGATCTCCTGCACATCCTGAAAACGCTTCGTGTGCCTGCTGCCCGGAGCATTCGTGTGTGCAAGCTCATCGACCAGCGCGAGACGTGGCTTGCGCGTGAGGATGGCGTCGAGATCCATTTCTTCGAGGATCGTGCCGCGGTAGGGATACGATTTTCTCGGAATCACCGGCAGGCCTGCGAGCAGGGCTTCGGTCTCCGGGCGTTTGTGCGTTTCCACATACCCGATGACGACGTCTATTCCCTTCGACTTCGCCTCATGCGCCGACTTGAGCATATCGTAGGTTTTGCCGACGCCTGCGGACATGCCGAAAAAGATCTTGAGACGCCCCTTTCCTTCCTCCGCCTCCTCCTTTTTCAGCGTGTTGAGAAGGGCATCGGGATCGGGACGGATATGGTCCTCAGCCTTCATGGCTCAAAATATACCAATTCCCGGCCTCATATTCATTGCGGGAAGAAGCTCAAAAACGAACGATTATCGAACCGATGATACGGTTTTCGCTCCTCACGAGGCCGGCGTCGGACCGCGCCGGCGCTCAGACTAATCGAAAGGCAACCAGCACCAGATCCACGAGTTTGATCCCCGCGAAGGGGGCGACCAACCCGCCGACACCGTAGATCAGAAGATGGCGGCGGAGCAACTTCACCGCGCTCACCGGCCGGTATTTCACTCCCTTCAATGCCAGTGGAATCAACGCGACGATGATCAGTGCATTGAAGATAACCGCGGAAAGGATCGCACTCTCGGGAGTGGCAAGCCCCATCACGTTCAACGCCCCCAGGGCCGGGTAGGTGGTGGCGAACGCAGCCGGAATGATCGCGAAGTACTTCGCGACATCGTTGGCGATGCTGAACGTGGTGAGCGTTCCCCGCGTCATGAGAAGCTGCTTTCCGATCTCGACGATCTCCATGAGCTTTGTGGGATTGCTGTCGAGATCGATCATGTTCGCCGCTTCGCGGGCGGACTGTGTCCCCGTGTTCATCGCCACGGCCACGTCCGCCTGCGCAAGAGCCGGTGCGTCGTTCGTACCGTCGCCGGTCATGGCGACGAGACGCCCGCCTTTCTGGTAATCGCGGATCAGCTTCAATTTATCTTCCGGCTTTGCTTCCGCGAGGAAGTCATCGACCCCGGCCTCTGCGGCGATGGCGGTTGCCGTGAGTGCGTTGTCGCCGGTGATCATCACCGTCCGAATCCCCATTCTACGGAGATGCGCGAACCGTTCCTTGATCCCGCCTTTGACGATATCCTTGAGGTGTATGACCCCGAGCACTTCCTTATTCTCCACCACCACGAGGGGTGTCGCCCCGATCCTGCTGATGTCCTGAACTGTCTGTTGAACAGCCGCAGGGAAGACCCCGCCCTGTTGCACGATAAATGTCTTGATCGCGTCGGCGGCTCCCTTTCGGATGATTCTCTTCCCGTTCAGCCCCTCCGGTTGAATGTCTGCCCCGCTCATGCGGGTCTGCGCGCTGAACGGGACGAACTGAGCCGCGATCTCATGAATATCACGGGCGCGCAGACCGTACTTCTCCTTCGCGAGCACGACAATCGACCTTCCTTCGGGAGTCTCATCGGCCAGTGAAGCAAGCTGGGCGCCGTCCGCAAGCCGCTCCTTCGAAATTCCGGGGGCGGGTGAAAATTCCGTCGCCATGCGGTTGCCGAGCGTGATCGTCCCGGTCTTGTCGAGGAGAAGTACATCGACATCGCCCGCGGCTTCGATGGCGCGCCCCGAGGTGGCGATCACGTTATGCCGGATCATCCGGTCCATGCCGGCGATGCCGATGGCGGAGAGGAGCCCTCCGATCGTGGTGGGAATCAGGCATACCAGGAGCGCCACCAGAACCGTGACGGTGATCGGCGATCCCTGCCCCGCCGAGGCGACGCTAAAGATCGAGAACGGCAGGAGCGTCACACAGACGACGAGGAAGATGATCGTAAAAGCCGCAAGAAGAATATTGAGGGCGATCTCGTTCGGAGTTTTCTGGCGTTTGGCGCCTTCGATGAGCTTGATCATTCTATCGAGGAATCCGCCACCGGGTTCCGCCGTAAGCCGGATCACCAGCCAGTCGGAGAGCACTCGAGTCCCTCCCGTGACCGCGCTCCTGTCGCCGCCCGATTCGCGAATGACCGGGGCGCTCTCACCCGTGATCGCGCTTTCGTCGACCGAGGCGACGCCCTCGATCACCTCGCCATCCGCAGGTATGGTGTCCCCCGCCTCCACGAGAAATACATCCCCCGTATGCAGGGCTGAAGCGGTGACGATCTCGTATGCGGCTCCGTGGACGGGCTGACTGAGTTTCTTGGCGGTGATATCCTTCCGCGCGCGCCGCAGGGCATCCGCCTGCGCCTTGCCGCGGCCTTCAGCCAGCGCCTCGGAGAAGTTTGCGAAGAGAACCGTGAACCAGAGCCAGAGGGAGACCCCTCCGATGTACCAGGCGGGGGCTTCGCCGCTCCCGGTCGACGCCTGAATCCAGAGCGCGCTCGTTAGAATGCTGCCGACCTCGACCACGAACATGACCGGATTGCGGACCATCAGGAACGGATTCAGCTTGACAAACGAATCGCCCAGCGCGCGCCGAAACATCTCCCCGGTTAACGCGATCGGCTTGTTTTTTAGCTGTTCGGATGTTGAAGAAGCCGCCATGTCAATATGCAATCATGAAATGTTCCACGATCGGGCCGAGCGCGAGTGCCGGCAGGAAGTTGAGAGCCCCGACGATGAGGACGACCGCAATCAGCCAGAAAATGAAAAGAGGGGTGTGAGTCGGAAGCGTTCCTTCGCTCGTGGGAACGAGTTTCTTCCTCACGAGTGAACCGGCAAGAGCAAGCGTTGGCACCGCGAGCCAGTATCGGCTGATCAACATCGCGATCCCCCCGGTGATGTTGTAATAGGGGGTATTCGCACTCACGCCCGCGAATGCGCTTCCGTTGTTGTTGCCCTCTGAAGTGAAGGCGTAGAGGATCTCGCTGAAGCCGTGCGGGCCCGGGTTGAGCATTGCCGCCTTCCCCGGGTCCGTGACGACGGCAAGGGCCGTCAGTCCGAGGACCGTCAGCGGCATGATGAGGATCAGGAGCGAGGCCATCTTCATTTCGTAGGCCTCGATCTTATGACCCAGGTACTCCGGTGTCCGGCCCACCAGCAATCCCGCGACGAACACCGCCACGATCACGAAGACCACCATCCCGTAGAGACCGGATCCGACGCCGCCGAGGACCACCTCCCCGAGCTGCATCATGACGAGCGCCATCAACCCCCCCATCGGGGTGAACGAATCATGCATGGAATTCACCGAACCGTTTGATGCGGCCGTTGTCGCGATTGCCCAGGTCGCGGAGTTCGCGATGCCAAACCGCACTTCCTTTCCCTCCATGTTTCCACCCGGGTTGATCGAGGTGGAGCGCTGCTCCACGTTGAGGGCCGCCAGTTTCGGGTTACCGGACGATTCGGCAGCGTGTGTCACAACTATGGCCGGGATGAGTATGATCAACATCGACGCGAGCACCGCCCACCCCTGCCGCGTGTCGCCCACCATGGAGCCGTACGTATAACAGAGCGCCGCGGCGATAAGCAGAATGGAGAGCATCTCGAGGAAATCCGTGAGGGGCGTCGGATTCTCAAAGGGATGCGCGGAATTGACGTTGAAGAATCCCCCGCCGTTCGTACCGAGCTGCTTGATCGCGATTTGAGAGGCGACAGGTCCGACAGGGATCACCTGCTGCGTGACGGCGGCTCCGGTCCCATCCACTGTTCGCTCGAGAAGCGGCACGGAGACCGGGGGGGAAAACGTCTGCACAACTCCCTGTGATACCAGGACCAGGGCCAGCACGACGGAAAGGGGGAGGAGAATGTAGAGGGTACTCCGGGTCATGTCGACCCAGAAATTCCCGAGCGTCTTGACGGAGTGACGGGAGATTCCCCGGATGAAAAGCGCCAGCACCGCCATCCCCGACGCCGCGGAGAGGAAATTCTGAACGGTCAGGGCGATCATCTGCGTCAGGTAGCTCATCGTCGTCTCGCCCCCGTATCCCTGCCAGTTCGTATTCGAGGCGAAGCTCACGGCCGTGTTGAAGGCAGAGTCGGGGGATACCGCCCCCAGACCCTGGGGGTTTATGGGAAGGAACTGCTGCAGGCGCTGTACTGCATAGACGACAATCAGCCCTGCGAAATTGAAGACGAGTAATGCAGCCGCGTTTTCCTTCCAGTCCATTTCCTTGTCGGGATCGATCCGCGAAAGCCGGTAGAGCAATCGCTCCAGAGGACCGAGAACCGGATCGAGAAATGTCCGCTCACGCCGGTACACCCTTGCCATGAAAGCGCCCAAGGGCTTGACAAGAAGGAGTAAGACGGCCAGGTAGATCACAATTTGTAAAACGCCGCTGAATGTCATTCGAATATCTCCGGCTTCAAGAGGGCCACAAATAGGTAGATCAGCAGTCCGAGGGAGATAATTCCGGAAATTATATAGAGCCAGCTCATGACCGGTCTCCCGACTTCTCTTCGCCGAGAAGATCGCATCCCTTCAGGAGGCCCCAGGTGAGCAGAAAGAACACGAGTACGATGCCGATATAGAGGATGTCCATGGTTATTTCACCTCCGGGAGAGAACGGATTTCATCCAATGCAAAGTTCAGTCGCAACACGTTTACACGTGGTTCGCCGAGAAATCCAAACTGTCTCCATTCCGTGTACCGGTCGACCAGGGATCGAATTCTATCTTCGGTCATTCCCCGGACTCTCGCCACACGGGGAAGCTGGTAGAGCGCAGCAGCCACGCTGATGTGCGGGTCGAGACCGCTTCCCGAAGCGGTCACAAGGTCGACCGGGATGGGCCGGTCGTTCTCGGGGTCGGCGCGTTTCAAATCCTCTATGCGTTTCCTGACCCCGGCCAGGAGTGCCGGGTTCAGCGGCCCGTAATTTGATCCGGTCGAGGCGCCGGCGTTGTAGGGGAAGGGGCTCGTCGCCGAAGGACGGGGCCAGAAATACTTCGGATCACTGAACGCCTGGCCGATGAGCTCCGAGCCGATCGCCTTCCCACCCCTCGAGATGAGACTTCCGTTTGCCGTTTCCGGGAATACAAGTTGTGCGACCGCAGTGATGAGAAGCGGATAGGCGAGCCCTGTAAGGATCGTAAACAGGACGATCAGGATGATCGCGGGACGAAGTTGCTTCAGAATCAACATATGAAGCTCAAGACGGTTTCTCCGGATTTTTGATGGTCATAATATGGGACGGGGCGAACGGAAAAGAAATGAAGAAGCCGTAAAATGAGGGCGCGGGGGTATAAGGATGGTATAAAGATCTTGGCCAAATGCCGATCCGGATGAGAATGACGGGGCGGGCGGACATTCCGATTTAATGATTTCTTAACCCCCGCATCATCACTCCGTAACAACTGGGGGGTATCTTCCTGCGCCGTTCCTTGGGACTTGAGCCTCACCCGAAAATCTGCTATCTTACCACCGACCGATCGCAAAATTCATTAATGCCCAGAGGTTCCAGAGTGCCAGGGGGAGCAGCCTCACTTCGAATCGACCCGGAAGCAAGCCTGCGGATTTGCCTGAAACAGATTCTTGGCGCGTATTATCAATCCTTGCAATCATTGATCGGGCCCTCTGCCGAGGGAACCGACGCCGAAGCGCTCCACGATCTCCGGACAAACGCGCGCAGGATTCAGACGCTCCTTCAGTTGTTTCACAGCTGTTTCAGCGGAAAGAAGGCCGGGGGACAGGCTCAATCAATCCGCTCCCTGATCAGAGCGGCCGGAAGGGTGAGAGAGATGGACGTGTTTCTCTCCCTGCTCAAAGACCGGCGGGGATCGTTTTCCGGATCAGACCGGTCCGCCCTGGATCTGATCGCGGCGCGAACACTCCGCCGGCAAACGGACGAACGGCGTCGACTCGTCCGCCGGCTCAAGAGATTCGAATCGGCGCAGGCCGGCCGGGATCTGCGTAAATTCCTGGCTTCCATCTGAAGCCGAGACCACAGCAGAGTTTTCGATCCAACGGGCGAAGGCTGTTGCCGGTTCTTCTGCGGCGTTTTTTTGCGGGGAGCAATCTGGTCCTCCGCAACCCCGACAATGCCCGGGAATTGCACGACATGCGCCTGGAGGGTAAGCGGCTCCGATTCGCCATGGAAGCGTTCGCCCCTGCCTTCGGGAAAGCGTTCGCGCGGTCGCTGAAGGAGATTCGGGACATCCTCCGGCTGATGGGGTTGATACATGATTGCGACGTATCGATCGGGATCCTGGCGGATTTCCTCAGGGAATTCGAGATCTTTAATTCGATGCAAAGCGCGGATGAACCGGCGCTCGCGTTGCGGCCCCTGCGCGAGCTTCTCTCCGGTCAGCGGGCCCTGAGGCTTGAATTGTTCGCCCGGCTGCGCGCCGCGCTGAAACAACGGGAAATCTCAGCGCTTCGCAAACGGTTCGAGAAAGCCCTCGATTCAAAATAGCGCCGCCCGAAGCCATTCCATCACGTTCAACAAATCGCCGATAAGCCCGATGCGTCTTCACCTCTTGCGGCATGCGATCGCAGTTCCCCGGGCGGGAACCCACTATCCCAACGACGACCGGCCGCTCACGGAGGATGGAAGAAAAAAGATGCGGAAGGCCGCCGGGGGGATCGCTGCGGCAATCGGGACGGTTGACATTATTTTCTCAAGCCCCCTCAAACGCGCCCTCGATACCGCGAGGATCGCAGCCAAAGAGCTCGGCCTTGCGGGGAAGATTACAATTCTGGAGGAACTCCTGCCCGGGCGGGAGCCCGGGATGCTCGTGAACGCCCTCCTCCTCGGGCGGCAAAAGGAGTCTCTCTTGATCGTGGGGCATGAACCTGATCTCGGGGTGTTTGCTTCCACGCTCCTGGGCTCACCCGCACTCTCCATCGTGTTCAAGAAGGGCGGGCTCTGCAGAATCGACGTGGATGAACTCCGGACCGGTTCCACCGGTCGTTTGATCTATCACCTCACACCAAAACAGCTTCGATTACTATCACCGGCTAAACAGCATGACAGGACAAAGCCTCTTCAGAAACCACCCTTATCCGGGCCGTCTCATCGTCGTCGAAGGAATCGACGGGTCGGGTAAGTCGACACAGCTCCAGCTGCTTCACAAATGGCTCTCGAGCCAGCGTTACCGCGCCTTTCTCACGGAGTGGAACTCCTCGGCGCTGGTGAAGCAGACGATCAAGCTGGGGAAGAAGAAAAATCTCCTCACCCCCACCACCTTCAGCATCCTCCATGCCACGGACTTTGCCGACCGCCTCGCGCATTTGATCATTCCGCCTTTGAAGGCGGGGATGATCGTCCTGGCCGACCGGTATGTCTACACGGCCTTCGCGAGGGATGTCGTTCGGGGTGTTCACCCGGAGTGGGTCAGAAACCTCTACGGCTTTGCGGCAAAACCCGACCTGGCCATCTACTTCAAGGTGCCGATCGAAGTCTCCCTCAGCCGGATCCTGAACGGCCGCATCAATCTTAAATTTCACGAGGCGGGAATGGACCTCGGCCTCAGCGGCGATCCGAGTGAAAGTTTTCGGATGTTTCAGAGCAAGATCCTTGAGGAATACGACACCATGTCCGCCGAGTACAATCTCCAGGTCATCGACGCAACCAGGCCGATCCAGGAGCAGCAGGCGATAGTTCGGGCGATGACCAAAGCCGTGCTGAGGAAGTACAAACCCGCCCCCTATCTGCAAAAAAAGGAGAATATCTATGTCAAATAAGGGCCCCTTTTTCGGTGAAGGCCTTCCGTATGTCGATGTGAGCGCCATGAAAGGGAAACTCATCGTCATCGAAGGCACAGACGGCGTCGGCCGCTCCACCCAGATCGAAGATATCAAGAAGTGGCTCGAGGTGAAAGGCTACGGGGTGATCACCACCGGATGGACCCGGTCCCCCCTCCTCGGGAGCACGATCGTAAAGGCGAAGGCGGGCCATACGCTCAACGTCAACACGTATTGCCTCCTCTATGCCGCGGACTTCGCAGATCGATTGGAGAACGAGATCATCCCGGCCCTGAATTCCGGCTTCATCGTTCTTGCCGACCGGTACGTCTACACGGCGTTTGCCCGCGCGACGGTCAGGGGAGCGGACCGGACGTGGATCCGAAAGGTGTTCGGATTTGCCCTGAAACCGGATGCGGTCTTTTACATGCAGATCGGGATCGAAGACCTTATTCCGAGAGTCATCAATAGCGAAACGCTTTCGAAACGCTACTGGGACGAGGGCCTGGGAGAGGGACTCAAGTACTGGGAATCGGGAATGGATCTGAAGCTCGGTGAGGACTTTTATGACAGCTTCATCGCATACCAGAAATGGATTCTCCGGGAATTTTCCCGCATGTCCAGGAGTTTTGGGTTCGTCGAAGTAGACGCGTCGCGGAACTTTCACGAAACAAACAGCGCCTTGAAGGCCGGCATCACTTCCGTCCTCTCCCGTGGCTAGCAGGAACCGGAACCTCGCCGCCATCGACGTCGGGACAAACTCGATCCACCTGATCGTCGTGCGTGTGGACACGCGCACCGGAAGGTTCAAGATCATCGACAGGGAAAAAGACGTCGTCCGGCTGGGCAAGGGTTCGTCCGATATGAAATACTTATCCCGCCCCGCCATCCGGCGCGGCCTTGAGACTCTGAGCAGGTTCAAACGCGTGGCGGACGGGGCAAGAGCCACGGTCAGAGCGGTCGGAACAAGCGCGATCCGGGAGGCGATCAACAGGGATAAATTCCTTCTGATGGTAAAGGCGAAGACGGGAATTACCATCGAGATCGCTTCCGGCGTCGAGGAGGCGAGGCTCATTTACCTCGGAATTCTCCAGGCGCTTCCCCTGTATCAGGAGAAAGTGCTGCTGATCGATATCGGGGGAGGAAGCACCGAATTTCTCCTCGGGAAGAAGGGCCAGGTCCTCTATGACAACAGTCTCAAGCTGGGCGCGGTGAGACTGACGGCGCGCTTTTTCAAGCACGGAAACTACTCGGCCAAGACCGTGAAGCAGTGCCGGATTTACATTCTGGGAATGCTGAATCCCATCGCCCGGCAACTGCGCAACCTTGACCGCCAGACCGTCGTCGGAACCTCGGGGACGATCCAGGCAGTCGCCAGCCTGATCCGGACGGGACAGAAGGACGAAGGAGTGACGAACCTGAACGGGTTCTCCTTCACACGCGACGATCTCCGGGCGGCGGTGGAACGGATCCTCGATGCGGCCGTCCATGATTCGATGGAAGAGCTCCAGGAATTCGATCCCTCGCGGCGGGACATCATCGTGGCGGGAGCGCTCATTCTTGAGCAGCTCTTTAAGGAGCTTGATCTCAAGGAGATGACAGTTTCGGAGTACGGCCTGCGCGAGGGAATCGTGATGGATACGATCGAAAACAAATACCTGCGCGCCGAATCATCCCCCGACGACCTCCGCCGTGAAAGCATCCGCCACCTCGGAGAGACGCTCGCGGTGGAAAAAGCCCACACGCAACATGTCGCGCAGCTGGCCCTCCGGATTTTTGACCAGACCAAGTCCCTGCACGGGCTTGGAGCGCCCGAGAGGGAATTCCTGGAAGCGGCGGCCCTGCTTCACGAGGTCGGACTCTACGTCTCCCACAGCCAGCACCACCGGCACTCGTACTATCTGATCAAGAATGCCGACCTGCTCGGTTATACCGAGGACGAAAAGGCGATCATCGCCAACGTCGCCCGTTACCACAGGAAAAGTCATCCGAAACCGAAACATGAAAACTTTCAGACCCTGTCCGGGGAACAGAGGCGGATTGTCGTGAAGCTCGCCGCAATCCTCCGCATCGCGGACGGGCTGGATCGAAGTCACGCCGGAGCTGTGGAGGACATCCGCTGCCGCCGGACGAAGGACAAGGTGACGTTCCATCTGAAACGGTTTGAAGGCCTCCCGGTGGAAATGGAAATCTGGGGGGCGGAACACAAGAAGGGATTATTCGAGAAGACCTTTGACGTGGAGGTCCGCTTTACAGACCGTTGAGGGGGACGCTTGCGATCAGACCGAGGAAGGTTTCCTGGAAGCGCGGAGCGACGGAGACCCCTTCGGAAAATCGTGAAGGAGCGCGCGTGCCATCGCCCTCGCCGATCTCGAATTCCTTCGCGAGAGGTCGATCAGGCTGGCCAGGCTTGTCAGACCGACGGTCGATCCGCAGCGCGAACACTCCACAAAGTGCAGGGCCGGCGGGAAGTCGCCGGGGCGGCTCTTGCTCACCACGAAATCGGATGACCCGCACTGCGGGCATGTGGTTCTGTACATGATGTGGCCGGACTTCCGGTTGAAGGTGGGAAAAAGGCGTGGCGTAATGTAGGAAGCGGCTCCAAGAATGTCAAGCGCAAAATGTTGGTGGCAGGGGATTTCCGTGGCGGCTAAATTTCATCTGCCGGATCGGAGAAACGCAGCCTAAAGGCTGCGGCTACCGAGCCCGAGGGATCGGTAGGGATGGCAACGAAACACAGCCAGCCCCCAAGGGATTTGTAATTGGTTTGAATAATCGAATATTGGGCCCATGAGGACAATTCTAATCGTTGACGACGAACGGGACATTCTGGACCTCGTCAGGTATAATCTGCAAAAGGAAGGATACGAGGTGCTGACCGCGCGAAGCGGAAAAGAGGCCCTCGAGATGGCCCGGCAGAATCCCGACCTCATCCTCCTGGACATCATGATGCCCGAATACGACGGGCTCGAGGTCCTCAAGCGTCTGAAAAAAGATGAACGGACGAGCCGCATACCGGTTGTGTTCCTGACGGCGAAAGGGAGCGATGTCGATGAAGTGCTCGGGCTCGAGCTGGGAGCCGAGGACTACATCGTCAAGCCGATCAGCATCCCGAAGCTCACCGCCCGGGTGAAGAACGTCCTTCGAAAGCGCGAAGAGGGGGATGCCGCGCCCGTTCAACCTATTTCGATCGGAGAGGTTGAGATCATCCAGTCCCAGCACATCGTCCGGATCGATCGCAAGGAAGTCTTCTTTCCCCGGAAGGAGTTCGAGGTGCTCCTCTATCTTGCGCGGCACACCGGACAGGTCGTAAGCCGCGAGTCGCTTCTCCGGTCCGTCTGGGGAAGCGACGTCCGGGTCGTCGACCGGACCGTCGACGTGCATATCAGGAAAATTCGCGAAAAACTCGGGAAGCGCGCGGGGATGCTCGAAACAATCAAGGGAGTGGGCTACAAGTTCAGGGAAGAGCAGTGAGGATTCAAACCAGAATCTCACTCCTTCTCGGCGCCCTTTCCATTGCAGTGATCCTCGCGCTCTCGATCTTCTCGACCATTTCGCTCGAGCAGTACCTCCTGGCCGCCGCGATCGTGCTGGTCCTCATGACGATCATATCGGTCGTCGTCCCGAAGCGGATCTCCCGACCGATCAGGGAAATGGCGGACGCATCGCTCATGATCCGGGCGGGAGACCTTTCACAACGGATGCCGGTCCGCTCCTCCGATGAGTTCGGCAGGCTCGCCGGTACGATCAACAGCATGCTCGACAAGCTCGTTGAGGATATCACCAGGCTGAAAAAGTTGGAACGTGTCCGCAGCGAATTCCTCGGGAACGTCTCTCACGAGCTCAGGACGCCGATCTTCGCCGTCCAGGGGATGCTCGAAACCCTTCTCAACGGTGCTCTTGAAGAAAGGGACGCCGCAAGAAATTTTGTCGAACGGGCACTGGCGAATACCGAACGCCTGAATGCGCTTCTGGGAGACCTCATCGAAATCTCGCGGATCGAGTCGGGCGACATGAAGATGAGCTTCCGGTATTTTAACCTCAATGAGTTTCTCAGTACCATCACTTCAGACCTCCGGCCGAGGGCGGGGGAACGGAACGTCACGCTGGTCCTGCAGGCCCCGGACGACGGCCTCCAGGTCCTCGGCGACCAGGACCGTCTGAAACAGGTCATGGTGAACTTGATAGAAAACGCGATCAAGTATAACCGTCCGGGAGGCGAGGTGGTGGTCTCGTCCGACCAGGCCGGAGAGCGGATTACAATATCGGTCAGGGATTCGGGGGCGGGAATCCCCCCCGAGCACCTGCCCAGAATCTTCGAGCGGTTCTACCGTGTCGATAAGGAACGCTCCCGGGACGCGGGTGGAACGGGTCTCGGGCTCGCAATCGTGAAGCATATCGTCGAGGCCCACGGAGGCAAAGTGGAGGTCAGAAGCGAACCCGGAAAAGGAAGCACCTTCAGTTTCGATTTAGGATCATAAACACCCCCCCTGCAATCTTAACAATTAGATAACACACCGGTAACGGCAACGTTATCTCGATTTTGTATTTTCCCCCCGTGTACGGAGGTTTGTCGCCATTCAAATCAGCGCAATCACAAATTCCTAAAGGACGCACGATGAAAACAATCGCTTGTTTATTTGTGCTCGGAATGCTGGGTGCTACCGTCTCCACACACGCCCAGCAGTCCGATACCCCAGCCACACCCCCACCCCCTAAGCAAACGATCACGGGAGAGGCGTACTTCGATTATTACTACAACATTCAGATGCGGGACACCACCAAGAAAGACCTGAACGGCTTTCAAGTCCGGCGGATCTATTTTACCTACGATCATTCGATTTCGCCTGATTTCGACGCGCGAATGCGCCTGGAAGCCGACGGAAAGGAACTCTCGACGCCGGGCGGAAAATTGACCACGTTCCTGAAGGAAGCCTGGATGAAATGGAAGAACATTTTTGAGGGAAGCGATTTCATCGCCGGCCTCTCCCCCACACCCGCCTATGACGTGTCCGAGGCGGCATGGGGATATCGATCGCTCGAAAAGACCATCATGGACCTCCGCGGGATCGCTCCCCGCACCGACCTGAGCGCCGACCTCAAGGGAAAGATCACCGGCGACGGCTCGTTGAATTACTGGGCCAAGATCGGGGATAATTCCGGGCAGACGCCCGAAACGGACAAGTACAAACGGTATTACGGCTCGCTGCATGTCAAATCCGGCTCACAGTTCCAGGCGACCGCCTACGCGGATCTCGAATCTGAACCGGGTAGACTCGATGCATTCGACGGCCAGACGAAGACCAATGACCGCATGACGCTCGCCGGATTCCTCAACTTCCGCCAACCCGACGAGTACTCGTTCGGCATCGAGGGATTCTATCATGTCACGCAGAATAACCTGGTGACAGGCCCCACCACCCCTCTGGAGAACCAGAACGCGTTCGGGGTAACGGCATTCGCCTGGGGATCCGTATCCGATAGGCTCCGGCTCGTCGGCCGCTTCGACGCCTATAACTCGAATACCGCAGCCACGAAAAACGCCGTCTATCTTTTTATCGGAGCCCTCGACTACATGCCGGTGAAGGACGTCCATCTCATGCCCAATATCTGGTTGCAATCGTACGCGGCCGACAATGTGACGAGCGACGTGGTGGCGAGAATGACGTTTAATTACGTCTACCGGTAGGAGGCGTAACGATTTCTTAACACTGAATTAACGAAGGCGTAACATCAAATCATTACCTTTATGAAGGAGCGAACAGCATGAAACGAATCCGATCAATCCTGCTCACCGCCGCCCTCACGGCGATCGCAATCGGGGCGGCAGTGCCGCAGGTGAAGCTGAACGGCGCGGGGGCGACCTTCCCCTATGTGATCTATTCAAAGTGGTTCGACGTCTATCATTCCAAGACCGGGGTGGAGTTCAACTACCAGTCGATCGGGAGCGGCGGCGGCATCAAACAGGTGATCGAGGGAACGGTGGATTTCGGCGCGACCGACGCTCCGATGACGGACGATCAACTCAAGGAAGCCCATGATAAGCAGGGTTCCGACGTCCTCCATATCCCGACGGTTCTGGGTGCCGTCGTGGTGAGCTACAACCTCCCTGCCATCGGCACCGGCTTGAAACTGACCCCGGAAGCGCTCGCCGGGATCTTCCTCGGTCAGATCACCGTCTGGAACGATCCGGCCATCGCGTCCGCGAATCCGGGCAAGACGCTCCCCGGCCAGCCCATCCTCGTCGCGCACCGGTCCGACGGAAGCGGCACGACGAACATCTTCACCGATTACCTCACCAAGGTCAGCCAGCCGTGGGCGGGGAAGGTCGGCAAGGGCACCGCGGTCAATTGGCCGGTGGGACTCGGCGGAAAGGGGAACGAGGGAGTGGCGGGCCTGATCAAGCAGTCCGAAGGTTCGATCGGATACGTCGAGCTCGCATATGCCGTCAAGAATTCCCTTCCCTACGCAAGCCTCCGGAACAAAGCCGGCAACTTCGTCGAAGCCGGTTTCGACGCCGTCTCGGCGGCGGCAGCGGGTTCGCTGAAATCGATCCCGCCGGACATGCGGGTTTCGATCACCAATGCGGACGGCAAGAACTCGTACCCGATATCGGGTTTCACCTGGCTTCTGATTTACAAGACAATGAAGAGCCCCGAGAAGGCGGAGGCAATCGGCAAGTTTCTGCGCTGGGCGATGGGCGATGGGCAGTCCTACGCCAAGGATCTCTACTATGCCCCCCTTCCGGCGGAGGTGCGAAAATTATGCGAAAAGAAAATCGCTTCTTTTGCGGTCAAGTAACCCGCGACAGATAGGCTGATCCAACGGGTGGCGGGGGGAATCCTCCCTCCGCCACCCATTTCGTCTGAGACCATGAGACCGACTTCCAGGGCTACCGCCAATATCGGCGACATTCTCTTCAAGTACTTCACCGCGATGTTCGCCGTGGCGATTCTCCTCATCGTCTGCCTGATGGGGTACGAGATGTATAAAGGCTCTCTCCCCTCGCTTCAAAAGTTCGGCCTGAATTTTCTGACGGGTTCCACCTGGGATCCCGTCGCCGAGGAATACGGAGCCCTCCCGTTCATTTTCGGGACGCTCGGCTCGTCGATGCTCGCACTTCTGATCGCGCTTCCGCTCGGGTTCAGCACTGCGATCCTCCTCTCCGAGCTCGCCCCCCGGTGGATGGAACCCTCCTTATCGTTCGTCGTCGAGCTCCTTGCCGCCATCCCGAGCATCGTGTACGGACTCTGGGGAATCTTCGTTCTCGTCCCATGGCTTCGCGTCTCGGTGGAACCGTTCCTTTCAAGATCGCTCGGCTTTCTCCCCTTCTTCGGGGGTACTCCGTACGGGTTCGGGATGATGGCCGCGGGACTCATTCTTGCCATCATGATCCTGCCCATCATCATCTCGATCTCGCGGGACGTGCTCAAGGCGATCCCGGCCTCCCAGAGGGAGGCAGCCCTCGCACTCGGGGCGACAAAGTGGGAATCGACGATCATCGTCGTGTCCGGAGCCAAATCGGGCATGTTCGGAGCCGCCCTTCTCGGATTGGGGCGTGCGGTGGGAGAAACGATGGCAGTCACGATGGTCATCGGAAACCGTGCGGAGATCTCCTCTTCGCTGTTCAGTCCGGCCGCGTCCATGGCGAGCGTGATCGCGAACGAATTTTCCGAGGCGACGTCCCCGATGTACGTGAGCTCCATCATCGAGATCGCGCTCCTTCTCTTTGTCGTCACGATCGTCCTGAACGCCCTCGCCCGCGGGATAGTCTGGAGCACCACCAAAAGGTTCAAGACCGCATGAGCGCGCCATCCTCCTTCTATTTTCTCTGGCGCAAGTCGAAGAACGGAGCGATGATCGCCCTTTCGATCCTGAGCGGCCTCCTGGTGATTCTGCCGCTCTTCCTGATTTTTTACTACACGATCTCGCAGGGCATCGGCGCCATCAACCTCGATTTCTTCACCCAGATGCCGAAACCGGTCGGTGAAACCGGAGGCGGAATGGCCAATGCGCTCACCGGAACGGGAATTCTCATCGCCCTGGGGAGCGCACTCGGCCTTCCGATCGGCATCTTCGCGGGAATTTACCTGGCGGAGTACGGCTCGAATCCGTTCGGGTCCACGCTCAGGTTTCTGGCGGATGTCCTGAGCGGCATTCCCTCGATTGTGGTCGGCGTCGTCGCCTACATCCTCGTGGTGATCCCGATGAAGCGCTTCTCGGCCCTTGCGGGCGGGGTCGCGCTGGGGCTCCTCATGATCCCCACCGTCACCCGGACCACGGAAGAAATGATCCGCCTGGTGCCCCACTCGTACCGCGAGGCCGCCCTCGCCCTCGGAGCTCCCCGATGGAAGACGACCATCCGGATCGTTCTGCCGACCGCCCTGAAAGGAATTACGACGGGCCTCCTGCTTGCCCTCGCCCGCGCCGCGGGAGAGACCGCCCCCCTCCTTTTCACAGCGCTCGGCAACCGGTTCTGGTCGACCTCGATCGGCGAGCCGATCGCGTCTCTTACGGTCTTCATCTTTGATTATGCAAAAGCTCCTTTTGAGGATTGGAACCGGCAGGCCTGGGCGGCCGCTTTTGTGCTGATCTCACTCATCTGCGTCCTGAATGTCCTGTTCCGGATTGCGACAAGGCGGCGATATGCCGAACGGTAAGTCTGTCATGACGACATCGGCCGCGAACGAAATTCATCCCGCTTCCGCGGGCGGCGCCGCCGCCGTGCCGAAGATGGCGACGCGCGAACTGAACGCTTTTTTCGGAAAGACCCAGGCTCTCAGGAACATGTCCCTGGAGATGGCTGCAAAGCGTGTCACCGCGATCATCGGCCCCTCGGGGTGCGGGAAATCCACTTTTCTCCGGTGCCTGAACAGGATGCATGAAGTCGGGGGAGGGACGATGGACGGCACGGTCCTTCTCGACGGCGAGCCGGTCAACGGCTACGATCCCGTGCTCCTCCGCCGCCGGGTGGGGATGGTCTTTCAGAAGCCAAATCCCTTCCCCACCATGTCGATCTTCGATAACGTGGCGGCGGGATTGAGGCTCAACAGCCGGATGAGCAAGAAGGAGCTCGCACCGGTCGTCGAACGCTGCCTGCGCAGGGCCGCGTTGTGGGACGAGGTCAAGGATTCTCTCGATAAGTCGGGTGTCAGCCTTTCGGGAGGGCAGCAACAGCGCCTCTGCATCGCGCGGACTCTCGCGGTGGACCCCGAAGTCGTTCTCATGGACGAGCCGGCAAGCGCTCTCGACCCGATCGCCACCGCAAAAATCGAGGAGCTGATTTTCGAACTCAAGGAGAGCTATACCATCATCATCGTCACACACAACATGCAACAGGCGGCGCGGATCAGCGATTGGACCGCATTCCTCTACCTCGGCCAGCTCATCGAGTTCGACGCGACGAAAAAGCTCTTCACGACTCCGGCGAAAAAACAGACCGAGGACTACATTACGGGAAGGTTCGGATGAAACGGCACTTTGAAGGTGAACTCGAAAGTCTGCAGACGAGCCTCATCAAGATGGGGAGCGTCGTCGAGGAGGCGGTGAAGCGTTCGATCAAGGCGTTTCTCGAGCGCGACGAGAGCCTCGCCCGGCTCGTGATCGAACAGGACGAGCGCGTGAATTCCCTCGAAATTGAAATCGATAACGCGATCATCGACCTCCTCGCGCTTCAGCAACCGGTGGCGATCGATTTGCGCCTCATCCTCGCCGTGCAGAAGATCAACAACGACCTCGAGCGGATCGGCGACCACGCGGTAAACATCGCCGAGTCCGCCCTCACGCTGGTCCAGCTCCCCACCCAGGGAACGCTCCTCGAGATCCCGGAAATGGCGAAGGTCGCTCAATCGATGCTCCGGAACGCGCTCGACGGGTTTATCCACCGGGATGCCCGGCTCGGAAGGGCGGTTCTTCTGCAGGACGACGTGATCGATGAGCTGAACCGGAAGACGGTCACCGGTTTCGTCAAGATGATGAAGGGCGACCAGAATACCATCGATGCCGGTCTCGATCTTATCCGCATCAGCAGAAACCTGGAGCGCGTCGCCGACCTTTCGACCAATATCGCGGAAGAGGTGATATTCATGGCCCAGGCGCGGGTCGTGAAGCATCACGCCGGCGAAGACGAGCCGGGATCGCAATCCTAACCGCGGTTCCCGCCTCTCTCTTACCGCAGACCTGAACTCTCACCCCAGTTCCCCGCGTTACTAGAGTACAAGAGGATGTAGCGTGTAAATTTCAACAAGCGAGCCGAAAACCCGCAGCCTAAAGGCTGCGGCTACCAAGCCCGAGGGATCGGTAGGCGCGACCTTCAGGTCGCGTGACGAGGAGGAATCGAAAATCAGCCAGTACCAAGGAGGATATTATCTTGAATTAGTTGTAGGAAAAGCGTATATTTGGCGGCTGAATGTGAAACGCAAGCCCCGCTCCTTCGCCGGCCGGCGAGGAAAGGCTCTTGGTGCTAAGAATCCAATTACTTATTGCATAATCACTTAGGAGAACGTGTATGAAACGTAACACTTGGTTGTTCCTTTCCCTCCTGGCAGCTTCCATTCTGTTTACCGCCGCCCGCGCCGATGCAGGGACAATCGTTGGAAAAGTCAATTTCAAGGGGACAAAGCCGCCCGTGACCATGATTACGATGGGCGCAGACCAAAAATGCCTGAAGATGCACGAGGGAAAGCAGGTCCCCTCCGAGAAAACCGTCGTGAATTCCAATAACACCCTTCAGTGGTCCTTCGTCTATGTCAAGAAAGGGCTCGAAGGGAAGAAGTTTCCGGTTGCGAAGGACAAGAAATCGATCGACCAGCGCGGATGCACATACCATCCCCACGTGTTCGGAATGATGGCCAATCAGCCGCTCGAAATCGTGAACAGCGATGCAACCCTCCACAACATCCACGCCCTCCCGAAGAACAGCACGCCGTTCAACATGGCGCAACCCAAGCAGGGCATGAAAAACGTGAAGACATTCGCCACCAGCGAAGTGATGGTGAAGGTCAAGTGCGACGTCCACAGCTGGATGGCGGCATACGTCGGAGTCCTCGATCATCCGTTCTACAGCGTCACCGATGACAAGGGAAGCTTCGAGATCAAAGGCCTCCCGGCAGGCGACTACGAAGTGGAAGCCTGGCATGAAGTGTACGGGACACAGACGATGAAAGTCACGGTCGGGGCGAGCGACACCAAGACGGTGGATTTTACCTTCACCGGAAAGTAAGCAGGCAGGCCTCCACCGGGAGCGCCACCCCCGCCGGTCCCTGAGGGAACGGCCGGGACGACGGCTCACCTGACACCACTTACGATGAATCGAGGTCTATGAAAACCAACCACGTCACGCCCGCGGCGGTCGCGGTGCCGCACACGGAGCTGCACCACGAGCACGAGCTGCCGTTCTGGCGCAAGTACGTCTTCTCCACCGATCACAAGGTGATCGGCCTCCAGTACGCGCTCACCAGCATGATATTCCTGTTCTTCGGCTTCGGGCTGATGATGATCATGCGCTGGCAGCTCGCGTACCCCGGCGATCCGATTCCCTGGATCGGTTCCCTTCTCGGTGAAGACCGCGCGCCCGGAGGCATCATGCTGCCGGAATTCTACAACCAGCTCGGCGCGATGCACGGCACGATCATGGTGTTCCTCGGCGTCGTTCCCCTTGCGGTGGGCGCGTTCGGAAACTATGTCATGCCCCTCCAGATCGGCGCGCCCGATATGGCCTTCCCGAAGCTGAACATGGCGAGCTACTGGGTCTACTTCGTGGGCGGCGTGACGATGCTCGGAAGTTTCTTCGTGCCGGGCGGCGCAGCCCAGTCGGGCTGGACGTCGTACCCTCCGCTATCCGATGTCACGATCCCCGGATTCTGGGGCGGCCAGACGTTCTGGCTTCTCGGCATGGTCTTTCTGATCACCTCCTCCCTGCTCGGCTCGGTCAATTTTATCGTCACGATACTCCAGCTCCGGGCGAAGGGCCTTTCGTTCATGCGCCTCCCGTTCTTTGTCTGGTCTCAGCTGGTGACGGGGTTCCTTCTGCTGTTGGCGTTTCCGCCTCTCGAGGCGGCCGGCGTGCTTCAGCTGATGGACAGGGTCGCGGGAACGAGCTTCTTCCTTCCGTCGGGGCTTGTCGTAAGCGGCCAGGTGTGGCCCAACAGCGGAGGCGGGAACCCGCTTCTCTGGCAGCATCTCTTCTGGTTCCTCGCTCACCCGGAGGTCTACGTGCTGATCCTCCCCGCTCTCGGAATCGTCGCGGAAGTCATCGCGAACAACACCCGGAAGCCGCTCTGGGGATATAAATCGCTCGTCTACTCCGTGATCTTCCTCGGGTTCATGTCGTTCATCGTCTGGGCCCATCATATGTTTCTCACCGGGATGGGCACCGCCATCAGCTCGTTCTTCCAGACGACGACGATGATCATTTCGATCCCCTCCGTGATCATTCTCTCCGCATTGTTCATGAGCCTCTACGGGGCGTCGATACGGTTCACGACTCCCATGCTCTTCGCGCTCGCATTTCTTCCGATGTTCGGGATCGGCGGCCTGACGGGGCTCCCGCTGGGGCTCGCCGCTTCGGACATACCGCTCCATGACACGTATTACGTGATCGGCCACTTCCACTATGTCGTGGCGCCGGGGACGCTCTTCGGCCTCTTTGCCGGGATCTATTACTGGTTCCCCAAAATCACCGGACGGAAGATGAACGAGGCGATGGGCAAGATCCATTTCTGGGGCACGTTCATTTGCATGAACGTCATCTTCTTCCCGATGCTCATTCAGGGGCTTGCGGGCGTGTCGCGCCGACTGTATGACGGCGGACAGCAGTACGCCCACGCCCAGGGAGTCCTTCACCTGAACGAAGTCATGTCGGTCGGCGCGTGGGTGATGGGAATCGTTCAGCTCGTCTTCATCCTCAATCTCTTCCTGAGCATCAGGAAGGGGAAGAAGGCGGAGGAGAATTGCTGGCAGGCGACGACCCTCGAGTGGGCCGCGGCGCCGACTCCCCCGATTCCGCACGGAAATTTTGCCACTGTCCCGGAAGTCTACCATGGTCCGTACGAGTACTCGGTCCCCGGTGCGGCGTCCGATTTTACTCCCCAGAACCAATCAACCAAATCGTAAATCATGGAAATTCCCTATACCGTTACCGCCCGCCCCGACACCGGCCTGTTCAACGCCAAGGCGGGGATCTGGCTCTTCCTCGCCTCGGAAGTCATGTTATTCGGCGCGCTCTTCACGACCTACATCCTGCTTCGTCTCGGGGCGCCTGAATGGCCGCACGGAGAGCTGGATGTCCTGCTCGCGACGGTCAACACCGGAGTCCTCATCACCTCCAGCATCACGATGGTCATGGCCTGGGCGTCGCTGATGATGAAGGACTTCCGGAAATACAAGCTCTATCTCGGGTTGACGATCCTTCTCGGGTTCGGGTTCCTGATCATCAAGTACTTCGAGTACAGCCACCATATCCGGATGGGAGACATTCCGAGCAAGAACACGTTCTTTGCGATCTACTTTACGCTGACCGGATTGCACGGGATCCACGTCATCGGGGGGATGATCGTGAATTCGTACTTCTGGGGGCCCGGAAGCAAAATGTGGAAGACCGAGCCCGCCCGCTTCACCAACCGGATCGAGGTTGCCGGACTCTACTGGCATTTCGTCGATCTCGTCTGGATTTTCCTGTTTCCCGTACTCTACCTCTTATAGGAGCCAGCATGGAATCCGCCGACCCGCAGGAAATCAAGAAACATGTCAGGAAGTACGTCACCGTGTTCGTCGCGCTTCTCTGCCTGACGATCGTCACGGTCGCGATCTCGCGGCTTCATCTTTCCGTTCCCATGGCCATCACCGTGGCGCTCGTGATCGCAACCATCAAGGGGTCTCTGGTCGCAAGCTACTTCATGCACCTCGTCTCCGAGAAGAAGGTCATCTACGCCACGCTTCTGTTGACCGTCGTGTTCTTCGCCGTCCTGATGTCGCTTCCGCTCTTCCATCACTCGGATCCGATCCTCTATCACAGTGTCCCTTAAGGCATTCCATATTTTCTTCATCTCTCTCTCGGTCCTGCTCGCGATCGGGTTTTCCGTCTGGCTCTTCCGGTCGTACTCGGGCTCGGGCGACGTCTGGACGCTGCTCGCGGCCGTCGCTTCGCTCGCCGCGGGCCTTGCGCTCATCCTCTACGGCATCAGGATCCTGAAGAAACTCAGACACGTGGGGTATTTATGAAACGATTTCTTTTTCTCTCGCTCCCCGCGGCGCTCACGCTGGCGCTCTCCGGCTCCGCGGCGGCCTGCCCGGTCTGTTACAGGGCGAACGATTCCCCCATGAACGCGGGCATGAACACGGCTCTCCTGGTCATGCTCGGGATCACCGGATTCGTCCTGGGGATCATTTCGCTCTTCTTCGTGATGCTCTGGAGGCGGTATCGACGGCTCCGGGGCCAACTTTCAGCACAGACATACATCGATCAACAAGGCGTACTTCGCCAGAACGACGAAAAAGGAGTCATGGAATGGAACAATTTTTAGGGCTGCCTCCCGACGCATCGCAGCATGGTCCGGCGATCGACCACCTCATCGGGCTGGTTCACTGGCTGATGCTGATCCTGTTCGTGGGTTGGGGCGCCTTCTACATCAGCACGCTCGTCCGCTTTCGCAGGTCGAAGAATCCCACCGCAAATTACGCGGGCGTCAAGAGCCATTATTCGAGCTACATCGAAGTCGGCGTGCTCGTCGCGGAGATCGTGCTCCTCGCGGCGTTTTCCATCCCCCTCTGGTCGAAGCGCGTCGACGCGTTTCCGGCGGAAAAGGACGCGACGATCGTCCGCGTCGTGGCGGAACAATTCGCATGGAACATCCACTATCCCGGCCCGGACGGCAAATTCGGCCGGACCTCGATCGGGCTGATCGACACCGATAACCCGCTCGGGCTCGACCGCACCGACCCCGACGCGAAGGACGACATCGTCACCAACAACAATCTCAACCTCCCCGTCAACAAGCCGGTGATCGTCCAGCTCAGCACCAAGGACGTGATTCACAGCTTCAATCTACCCGCGTTTCGCGTCAAGCAGGACGCCATCCCCGGCATGGTCATCCCCGTCTGGTTCACGCCGACGAAGACGACTTCGGAAGTGCGGGAGGAATTGCGCCACTCGTTCTCGATCGCCGACGCAATGAAGCGCGTGCGAATGCTGAAGCTTCCCGAACTGACGCACACGGCGATTTCCGCCGGATCGGGCCATGAGGATCTGATGCTCATGAAGGAGTACGCCGACAGCTCGGGCACGATCGCATCCAAGGGCGATCATCTCACGGCCGAGAACGCGACGAAGCTGGCCGAGGCCGGCATGACCGATGCGCCTGTCCGGCGTGTAGCGAATCTGGATAAGTTCGTCTCGATGGAGGACCACAAGGATTCGAGCGGCGCCGCCATGATCTCGAAGAACGATCCGCTGAGCGAAGACGCCGTCACGAAACTGGTCGAGGCGGGTGTGAAGGAGATTTCGGCCCGCCAGATGTCGAACATGGATGCCTTCGTGGTGATGGAATCCTACAACGACAAATCGGGCGCAGTCGCCGCAAACAAGGGGGACGCGCTTACCGAAGAGCTTCTTACGAAACTGGCCGACGCCGGGCTTTCCGAGGTCGTCATCGCTCCGGCGACCCCCACGGAGATCGCGTGCGCCCAGCTTTGCGGCCTGGGCCATTTCCGCATGCGCGGATACATGACCGTCCAGACTCCCGAAGAGTACAAGGCCTGGTTCGATCAGCAGGAGGCCGCCCTGACCCAGGCATCGGCTCCGGAACAAACCCCGGCACAAACAGGGACCGATTCGACACAGACCCCCCCGGCCGCGGAGAGCAAGCATTGACGAGTTACAGGAACCTTCACCGGTTCGCCCTCGGGACGGCAGTCTGCACGTTCCTCCTCATCGTCGCGGGCGGTCTGGTGACCAGTACCGGTTCGGGGCTCTCGGTGCCCGACTGGCCGAACACGTACGGCCGGTTTATGTTCGCCTTCCCGCTTGACCAGATGGTCGGCGGGATCGTCTTCGAGCACACGCATCGCCTGATCGCCTCGGCCGTCGGTTTCCTGACGGTTCTCCTCGCAATCTGGCTTTGGAAGCGCGAAGACCGGAGATGGGTGCGGATCCTCGGGGTTGCGGCAGTCGGCCTCGTCGTCGCGCAGGGCCTCCTTGGCGGTCTGACCGTGCTTCTTCTCCTTCCGCCCGCCCTCTCAGTCGGTCATGCGATGCTCGCCCAGACATTTTTTGTCGTCGTCGCGTCCCTTGCGCTCTTTACTTCCCCCTGGTGGCGGAGCGCTCAGCCGCGCCCGCCGGCCCGCTCGCGCTCGATCGTTTGGCTGGCCGGCTCGGCGACCGCCGCGGTCTTCATCCAGTTGATGCTCGGCGCCCTCATGCGCCATACCGATTCCGGACTTGCGATCCCCGACTTCCCTCTGGCCTACGGCCAGCTTCTTCCGTCACTCTCGGCGGACGCTCTCGCGCGCTACAATGCCACGCTCCTCGACCTTGGGATCCGGATTGCGGCGGACGGTCCCATCTCTTCCTCTCAGGTGCTGATCCATCTGGTTCACCGGATCTGGGCGGTGCCGGTCTTCCTTCTCGTCCTATGGACTTCGGTAAGACTCGTCAGGCTTGCACCGGTCTCGGGCCGGTTTTCACGGTTCGGCTGGATCCTTGGCGCGCTCGTGGCCGTCCAGATCCTGCTCGGCGCGATGACGGTTCTCTCCGGGAAAGCTGTTCTTCCTGCGACCGCGCATGTCGCGACGGGTGCGTTACTGCTTGTGGGTCTCGCGCTCGCGACACTGCATGGCGCCAGAGTGTGGGGACTGCCGCGCCTTGGAATCCTTCATTCCGCCTCCGCCCAATCGGCGTATGGAGGCGCCTCATGAACGGAACGGCAAAGGCGATCGGGCGCGCGAGGTATCCGCTTTTATCGAAGTTGTCCGATTACGGGGAGCTGATGAAGCCCGAATTGACGGGTCTTTCCGTCCTGACCTCGCTTTGCGGGTTCTATCTTGCGAGCTCCGGACCGTTTCACTATATACTGTTTGTGCACCTGGCGCTCGGGACTGCTCTTCTCGGGGGCGGGGCGGGCGCTCTCAACCAATTCATCGAGCGAGAGTATGATTCGCTGATGAAGCGGACAGAGCGAAGACCCCTGCCGGCGGGCCGGCTCGAACCCTCCGAATGCCTGACCTTCGGAATCGTGATCGCCGCGGCCGGAATGCTCGAGCTGACGCTCTTCGTAAATATCCTGACCGGATTCCTCGCGGCGGTGACATTCGCGACATACATCTTTCTCTATACTCCCCTCAAGCGCATCACCCCCTACTCCACTCTCGTCGGAGCCATTCCGGGCGCGCTTCCTCCGGTCATGGGATGGACGGCTGCCCGGAACAGCATCGGGACGGAGGCGGCCGTGTTGTTCGCCATTTTGTTTTGCTGGCAGATGCCTCATTTTCTCTCTCTCGCCTGGATGTACCGCCGCGATTATGCGCGGGCAGGGTTCAAGATACTGACCGTGGATGACCCGGGCGGGAGGCGCACAAGCCGGCAAATCCTCGCCTATTCGATCGGGCTCGTGCCGGTGAGCCTCGCCCCGGCATTCGCCGGAATGACGGGCCTCATGTCCGTAACCGGGGCCGCGATGCTCAGTCTCGGCTTTCTCTCAATCGGAGTCCTTCTTGCCAGGCAGTCGCGGCGTTCCCCGGCTGGAATTCACGCGGCCGATCCGGTCGAATTTAACTTTTACTCCCGGCGGATGTTTTTCGCTTCCTTGGTCTATCTCCCCTGTCTCATGCTCCTGCTGACGATTGATAAGGTATAGGAGAGCATCGACGAGGCCTCCCAAGTGTCATCCTAATCCCATATCTGTCATCCTGAGCACGCTCGCTTCGCTCAGTGTAAACTCCGCGAAGGATCTTCTTGTTCGTGGACTGGGATCCTTCGGTCGCTCCGCTCCCTCAGGATGACAATGGAGCATGCAGTCGAAGTAGAGCACCTGGTTCATTCGTACGGAACTCCCCGGCGCTCCGCCGCCCGCCTTCGACCGGCGGCCGGCCAGGCGGCAACCGGCGCCCGGCCCCCGGCCCTGAACGACGTATCATTTGAAGTCGCCAGAGGTGAGATGTTCTGCCTCCTCGGCCCGAACGGGAGCGGAAAGAGCACGCTCTTCCGCATCCTCTCCACGCTGATGAAGCAGACATTCGGGACGGTCCGCGTCTTCGGCGGGGACCTTGGGCTCCATCTGATCGAATCACGCAGAAAAATCGGCGTCGTCTTCCAGCACCCGAGTCTCGATCAAAAACTGACCGCTTACGAAAACCTCTATTGCCAGGGGCAGCTCTACGGCCTCGGGGGAGCGGCTCTCAGGGCGGCGATCGGCGAAATTCTCGGGCGTGTGGGAATGGGCGACCGGGCAAACGAGTTGATCGAAAAGCTTTCGGGCGGGATGCAGCGGCGGGTGGAACTCGCCAAAGCGTTGTTGCACAAGCCTCAACTCCTCATCCTCGACGAACCGAGCACAGGGCTCGACCCGGGCGCGCGGAAGGACTTCGACGGCTACCTGAAGGAATTGTGCGCGGCGGAACAGGTGACCGTCCTTCTGACCACCCATCTGCTCGACGAGGCGGACCAGTGCGACCGGATCGGGATTCTCGACGGCGGCTCTCTGGTCGCCCTCGGCTCCCCTGCCGCATTGAAAGAGGAGATCGGGGGAGATGTCGTCTCGATCACCGCGCCCGAGCCTGACGCGGTCGGGCGCCTCCTTCGCGAATCGTTCGGCGGCACCCCACAGGTGATCGGAAAGACGGTTCGCATCGAGCGGGCAAACGGCCACGAATTCATTCCGCAGCTTGTGCGCGCCTACCCGGGCAGGATCGATTCCGTCACATACTCCAAGCCGACCCTCGAGGACGTGTTCATCGGCCGGACGGGACACAGGTTCTGGGACCGCGAGGATGAACAGCACGGATGATCCCATGACAAACGCCCCTTCATCCTTCTGGCGGCCCGCGTTCAGCCTCGCGCGGCGTGAGCTCGTCAGATTTTACCGCCAACGCACCCGGATGATCGGGGTGATCGGCTCGCCCCTGGTGTTCTGGTTTCTGATCGGATCGGGACTCGGGACGTCGTTCCGGTATCCGAACGCCCCTCCCAACGTCAACTATCTCGAGTATTTCTACCCCGGGACGATCGTGTTGATTATCCTCTTCACGGCGATCTTCTCGACGATCTCGATCATCGAGGACCGCCGCGAGGGCTTCCTCCAGTCGGTGATCGTGGCCCCGGTCCCGAGATCCAGCATCGCGCTCGGCAAAATCCTCGGAGGGACGGTCCTTTCGTTGATCCAGGCCGTGATCCTTCTGCTGCTCGCCCCGGTGATCGGAATTTCGATCGGTCCCGCCTCCCTTCTCATTATCCTGTTCATCCTGATCGTCGTCTCTTTCGGTCTGACCGGGCTGGGATTTTTGATCGCGTGGCGGATGGATTCGTCGCAGGGGTTTCATGCAATCATGAACCTGTTCCTGATCCCTTTGTGGCTCCTCTCCGGAAGCCTCTTCCCCGTCTCGGGCGCCGCGGGGTGGCTCGGGACCGTCATGATGCTGAACCCTCTTTCGTACGGGATCGTCGCTCTGAGGGAGGCGCTCTACCTGGCCGCACCCGTCCCGGTGCGCGAGTTCGCCTCTCTTCCCGTTTCTCTTTCGGTCTCGGTGGCGTTCGCCCTCGCCACGTTTCTGATTTCCGTCGCCATCGTCCGGGCGGACAAATCGGCCTGATATGAGCGCCCGGCCCCGCCTCCTTGTCCTGATCATTTTCGGAATTCCGTTCACGCTCGGGATGGCGATCGTGACATACTGGTATATCTCCAACAGAGTCGAGAAGAAGGTCCTCCTGCCCACGTACGGCACAGTCCCGGAGTTCCGGCTTACCTCCGAAGAAGGGAGCCCCGTCTCCCGCCGGCAACTCCTGGGCAAGATCACGATCGCCGACTTCATCTTTACACAGTGCGCGGGGGCGTGTCCGGTCATGAGCTCGAAAATGTCTGAACTTCAACAATCGCTCCTGGCGGATCCCCATGCTCAATTTGTCTCCATCTCCGTCGACCCCGAAACGGATACTCCGGAAGTTCTCCGGCAGTACGCGAAGCAGTATGGCGCGGTCAGCGGAAGGTGGCGCTTTCTGACCGGGGATCGCACCGCGATCTACGGGCTCACGCGCGACGGCTTCCATCTCGGCCTCGACATCGAAGGAGACAGCGCGATCATCCACAGTCAGAAATTCGTGCTGATCGACCAGGAGGCGGGCATCAGAGGCTACTACGATATGGACGATTCGGACGCCGTCCGTTCGCTGCTTCACGACACACGGATTCTCTCGAGCAGGGTCGACCGGTGATCGAATTCCTCCCGGCGCTCAACGCCCTGCTGAACACGACCAGCGCGATCCTTCTGGTGACCGGGCACCGGATGATCGAAAAGGGGCGGCGGGAGACGCACCGGAAATTCATGATCGCCGCCTGCGTCGTTTCCTCCTGCTTTCTCGTCTCATACCTCACCTACCATTACTATCACGGAACGACCAGATTCACCGGAGAAGGATGGGTCCGTCCGTTCTATTTCACGCTTCTCGGCTCCCACACCGTTCTCGCTGCGGCGGTCGTTCCGCTCGTGCTGATCAGCCTCCGCCGGGGCCTGAGGAACGAGATCGGCAGGCACAAGGCCATCGCCCGCTGGACCTACCCTGTCTGGCTCTACGTCTCAATCACCGGGGTGGTCGTCTACGTCATGCTCTACCACATCTACGCCTGATACCGGGTGCTGGCTGAGGTTCAACAGACCAACGGAATAAACGCAGGCTAAAGCCTGCGCCTACCAAACCCGAGGGATCGGTAGCCACGACCTTTAGGTCGTGGGCTCTTTCCTGCTTTTGTAGGGGCGACGCATGCGTCGCCCGAAAGGATTGCGGTATCCGAACCGCGGGCGGGGCATGCCCCGCCCCTACAACGAATACAGGTCGACGGCAACGGCTGAGAGTGAGAAACAGCCGATCCGGTTTTTGACTTGACAATTTCCTCTTTTCTTCGTATCGTTCAAACATGATCTCAGTCCCCCGGAATAGCGGTTTTTGGTATTGGTACTGGTTTCCTGTACCTTCGGTACCGGGTGGGACGAGAACGGCATAATTTTCTAAAGATCGAGTAGTCAGCGAGCCCTTCTTGGAACACCAGGAGGGGCTTTCGTGTTTTAGGGCGAATCTGATGACATTCGAAGAATTTAAGGAACTCTCCCAAACATACAACGTCATCCCCGTCAGCAAGCGGATGCTTGCCGACACCTTGACGCCCGTTTCCGCCTACCTGCGGCTCCGGGAAGGCGCCGCGTGCTCGTTCCTGCTCGAAAGCGTGGAAGGAGGCGAGCGCTTCGCGCGCTACTCGTTCCTCGGGCGCGACCCTCTCGCGATCCTGAAATGCAAGGGGAAAAAGACCCGGATCATCGAGGTACGGCAATCCGATTCAACCCGTTCGGAGCGCGTCTCCGAAGGGAACTTCTTCGAAATCGTCAACGAGCTTGTCGGCCGTTACCGCCAACCGCCTCTCCCCTCTCTCCCACGATTCCGGGGCGGGCTTGTCGGTTTCATCGGATACGATGCCATCCGGTTCATCGAGAATATCCCCGCGGCCGCGGGCGACGACATGAACCTCGACGACAGCATCCTCGGGCTGTACGCCTCGGTGCTCGTGTTCGATCACTTGAAACACGAGATCATCACGATCGTGAACGAGCTCATCGAACCCGGCAGCGATCTCCGCCGCCAGTACGAGCATGCCCAGGAGGAAATCACGCGGCTCGAAACCCTCCTGGCCGATCGGGAAAGCCGTCCCCACGAGTTTCATCTCCTCGCGGGCCCGCTTCCCGATCGCCTGGAAAGCCACCCGGCCGGCCGGCAAGCCGAAGAGAAGGAGAGGGCCGGATATGAGGAAATCGTCAGGAAGGCGAAACACTACATCGAGGAAGGCGATATCTTCCAGGTCGTCCTCTCGCGCCGCTTCTCAGCCGGCATCAGCGGCGACGCGTTTAACGCGTACAGGTCGCTCCGGGTCATCAACCCCTCCCCCTACCTTTATTATCTCGATTTCGACGGCTTCAAGGTCATCGGCTCTTCCCCGGAAATCCTCGTCCGGATGGAAAATGGAATCGCGGAAGTCTATCCGATCGCGGGCACCCGTCCGCGGGGCATCACCGAAGAGGAGGACAGAAGGCTGGAAGCGGAGCTTCTCTCCGACGAGAAGGAGCGCGCCGAGCACGTCATGCTCGTCGACCTCGGCCGCAACGACCTCGGCCGCGTGTGCGAGGTGGGCAGCGTCGCCGTCGACCAGCTCATGACCGTCGTCCGTTATTCGCACGTCATGCATATCGCTTCCCGTGTGATCGGGAAGGTGCGGCAGGGAACGAGCTGCGTCGACGTCCTGAAAGCCACCTTTCCCGCCGGAACCGTCTCGGGGGCGCCGAAAATCCGCGCCATGGAGATCATTGACGAGCTTGAGTCGTCGCGGCGGGGCCTCTATGCGGGGGGGGTCGGATATTTCGACTTCTCCGGAAATATGGACATGTGCATCGCGATCCGGACGATGTTTTCATCGAACGGGCGGATTTACCTGCAGGCAGGCGCCGGAATCGTGGCCGATTCAGATCCGGCCCGGGAATACGACGAAACCACCAACAAGGCCCGCGCGCTCGTCGAGGCGCTCCGGATGGCGGAAGGAATTTCGCGTTGATTTTGATCATCGACAACTACGATTCGTTCACGTACAACCTCGTCCAGCTCGTCGGCCTTCACACCGGCGACTACCGGGTGGTCCGGAACGACGCGCTCACTCTGAAGGAGATCGTCTCGCTGAAACCCGGCGGAATTCTGATCTCGCCGGGGCCCGGGAGGCCGGAACATGCGGGCGTCTGCGTCGAACTCATCCGGCTCCTGGGCCCTTCCACGCCGATCCTCGGAGTTTGCCTGGGGCATCAGGCGATCGGAGCCGCCTACGGCGGCACCATCTGCCGCGCGCCGGTCCTGATGCACGGAAAAACCTCGGAGATCCGCCATAACGGGAAGGGGCTCTACGCTGGCCTCGGAACTCCGTTTACCGCTACACGCTATCACTCGTTGATCATCGGCACGGACCATTTACCCCCCGAGCTCGAAGTCACTTCGACCACCGACGATCGAATCATCATGGGAGTGCGTCACCGGGAGTACCCGGTCGAGGGGATTCAATTCCACCCCGAGTCGGTGCTCACCACCAGCGGCCCCCGGATCATTGCCAACTGGCTGCGGAGCGCCCCCCGCCCCGAGGTGGCCGCGCGATGAGGGAGCTGATCCGGAAGGTCACGGAAGGCGGACATCTCACGCGCCAGGAGGCTGCCTCCGCGATGCGTACCATCATGGAGGGGGCCGCGACGGACGTGCAAATTGCCGGGTTACTTGTCGCCCTGCGAACCAAGGGGGAGCAGACCGAGGAAGTCCTCGGGTTTGTTGAGGTGATGCGGGAAAAATGCGTTCGGGTCGCGCTGGACGATGCCGACGCGATCGACATGTGCGGGACCGGCGGCGACGGCACGGGCACGTTCAACATCTCGACAGTCGCTTCCTTTGTCGTGGCCGGTGCCGGCGTCACGGTGGCGAAGCACGGGAATAAGTCGATATCGAGCGCGTGCGGCAGCGCCGACGTGCTCAGGGCGCTTGGAGTGAATATCGACCTCCCCCCGGGGCGGGCCGGGGACTGCATCAACCGCGTCGGAATCGGTTTCCTCTTCGCGCCCCTCTTTCACCCGGCGATGAAACATGCGGCGAAGGCCCGGGCAGAGCTCGGGGTCAAGACGTTGTTCAATATCCTCGGCCCGATGACCAACCCGGCCGGGGTCCGGCGCCAGCTCGTGGGCGCGTTCAGCGAAGGGGCCGCCCGGATGATGGCGGGAGCTTTTTCGCGCCTCGATCCCCTCCGGATTCTGGTCGTTCATTCGGACGACGGGCTCGACGAGGTGTCGCTCGAAGCACGCACGACGCTTTTCGATATCGGGAGCAGGTCCTCCGCTGAACCGAGCCATCTGGAACCGGGGCACTTCGGCTTGCCGGCAGTGAAGCGTGATTCCATCCTCGGCGGCTCGAGTGAAGCCAACGCTGCGATCGCGCTCCGCATTCTCGGAGGCGAAAGGCTCCCCCACCGCGATATCGTGCTCGCGAATTCGGCTCTCGGCCTGATGGCCGCGGGAAAAGCCGCGAACGTCAGCGATGCGGTCCGCCTGGCGGGGGAATCGATCGATTCGGGGAAGGCGCTCGGGAAGCTCGAAGCATTGAGGGAGTACGCTTCCAAATGAATATTCTCGAGACCATCGTCGATCACAAACGCGGAGAGGTCGCGTCCCGGAAGCGCGGGACACGGATCTCGGACCTGGCTCAGACTGAGTTCTACGGAGCGGGCACGCGGTCGATGACCCGCGCCATCGCGCAGGCAAAGACCTTCGCGATCATAGCGGAGTTCAAGCGATCCTCACCCTCGGCCGGCTCGCGCAGGGAGGGCCCCTCTCCCGTCGAGGTCGCGCGCCAGTACGCGGCAAACGGTGCGGCCGGCATCTCGGTGCTGACCGACGAGCGGTTTTTCTCCGGCACGATTCAGGATTTGCGGAGCGTACGCGAGTCGATTCTCCTTCCGGTCCTCCGGAAAGATTTCATCATCGACGAGTTTCAGGTACATGAGGCGAAATCATGCGGCGCCGATGCGGTCCTGCTCATCGCGGGGATCCTCGACAAGGCCCATCTGGCCGACCTCCACGCCGCCGCCGCCGAACTCGGCCTTGAGGCGCTCGTCGAGCTCTACGACGAGAAGGAAATCGACCGCCTCGATCTCGACCGTATGCGCCTGATCGGCATCAACAACCGGGATCTTCGGTCTTTCGAAATCGACCTGGGCCGCACGGTGACCATGGCAGCCCATTTTGCGCCGGTGAAAGGAATCACGCTCGTCAGCGAGAGCGGAATCCGCGAGCCCTCCGATCTCCTCAAGCTCCTCGCCTGCGGAGTCCGGTCGGCGTTGATCGGAGAACATTTTATGAAATCGTCGTCGCCCGGCGCGTCGCTCCGGGAACTCTTGAAAGGAGTCGGTCATGAAACTCAGGGTTAAGATTTGCGGCATACGCGATTCCGAAGATGCGCAGATGTGCTCGTCGGCGGGCGCCGATGCTCTCGGGTTTATTTTCTACACGGGGAGCCCGCGGTACGTTGATCCCGATGCGGCGGCCGCGATCATACGGGAGCTGCCGCCTTTTATTACGCCTGTGGGCGTGTTTGTGAACGCCGGGAGAGAGACGATCCAATCGGTCATCAGGCGGACCGGGATTCGGGCGATCCAACTGAGCGGCGACGAGACTCCGGCGGATTGCCAGGGATATCCCCTGAGTGTCGTCAAAGCGTTCAGGATCAGGAACATCGACGAGGTCGAACGGGTGAAAGAGTACGCGATCTCCGCCGCCATGCTCGACGGCGCGAGCGGAGGCCCGGGCATCCGCCCGGACGGCGGGGAACCCACTCCCGGCGAAGGACACGGAGCCAGCGTGTACGGCGGATCGGGGACGATGCCGGATCTCTCGGTCGCCGAGCGCCTGAAGAATTACTATCCGCTCATCGTCGCCGGGGGACTCAATCCGGAAAATGCGCCCGTCGTCGTCAGGGCGGTAAAGCCCTACGCGATCGACGTCAATAGCGGCGTCGAATCCGCCCCGGGCAAGAAGGACCGGAACAAAGTGAAGTTGTTGTTTGAAGCGCTCGGAACAATCGAGTAATCCTCCACCCTCTACGGAACCGCCATGCTCATCGTCATGAAGCTCAACGCACCGCGTTCGGATGTCGAACGGGTGAAAGAGAAAATCCGGTCCCTCGGCTACACTCCCCATGAGATCCCCGGCGAGGAGCGCCTCGCGATCGGCGTCACCGGGAACAAGGGGAAGGTCGATCCGGAGCTCTTCCTCAACCTCCCCGGCGTGGTGGAGGCGATCGCGGTCACCAAGCCGTTCAAGCTCGTGAGCCGGGAAGGAAAGCCCGAAGACTCCGTCATCGCCGTCAACGGCGCCCTGATCGGGGGGAAGGAGCTCGCCATCGCCGCCGGTCCGTGCTCCGTCGAGAGCCGACAGCAGATCATCGATCTCGCTTTCAATCTGAAGGAGCTGGGGATCAAGTTCCTTCGGGGAGGGGCCTACAAGCCGCGAACCTCCCCCTACTCGTTCCAGGGGCTCAAGGACGAGGCCTTGCTCTACCTCAAGGACGCGCGGGATGCGACGGGGCTCAGGATCATCACGGAAGTGAAGGATAGCGCAACCCTCCCGATCGTCGCCGAATGCGCCGATGTCCTGCAGGTCGGCGCCCGCAACATGCACAACTATTCCCTCCTGGAAGAGCTCGGCGGGCTGCGCAAACCGATCCTCCTCAAGCGGGGTTTCGCGGCGACGATCGAGGAGCTCCTGATGTCCGCCGAATACATCCTGAGCGGAGGAAACTACAACGTGATCCTTTGCGAACGGGGGATCAGGACGTTCGAACCGGCGACGCGCAACACGCTCGACCTCAATTCCATCCCCATCATCAAGAAGTTGTCGCACCTCCCGATTATCGTCGACCCGAGCCACGGCATCGGCGTGTGGGACGGCGTCACCGCGATGTCCCTCGCCGCGATCGCCGCGGGAGCCGACGGGCTGATCATCGAAGTTCACAACTACCCCGCCATGGCGCTCTCCGACGGGTATCAATCGCTGAAACCCTCCAAGTTCAAGTTGCTTCTGGAGAAAGTCGAACAACTTGCCCCCATCATGAACAGAACGCTGACCCGGAATATCCACAGCGCACAGGCGGCCGGATGAGTTCGACTCAAGGGCGGTTTCCGGACAACCGCGGGCACTTCGGTCTCTTCGGCGGGAGGTTTGTGCCCGAGACGTTGATTTCCGCGTTGAAGGAGCTGGAAGATGCGTACTCCGGACTCAGCCGCGACCAGTCGTTTCAGGCCGAGCTGGACGTGCTGCTGAAAGAGTACGCCGGCCGGCCCACCGCGCTCTACCCGGCAAAGAGGCTGACAGCGAAGTTCGGCCGCGCTGCGATTTACCTGAAACGCGAGGATTTGTGCCACACCGGCGCCCACAAGATCAACAACACCATCGGGCAGATTCTCATCGCGAGGCATGTCGGCAAATCGAGAATCATCGCCGAGACCGGCGCCGGCCAGCATGGCGTCGCCACCGCCACGGTCGCGGCCATGATGGGCCTTTCCTGCGTCGTCTACATGGGGACGGAGGACATGGCGCGCCAGGAAATAAACGTCGCCCGGATGAAGCTTCTCGGCGCGGAGGTCGTCCCGGTGACCTCCGGAACGAGGACCCTGAAGGATGCGACGAACGAGGCCCTGCGCGACTGGGTCACAAACGTCCGCAACACCTTTTATGTCATCGGTTCCGTCGTCGGCCCCCACCCCTACCCGATGATCGTCAGAGACTTTCAGCGTGTGATCGGAAAGGAGGCGCGGCAGCAGGTGCTGGCCAGGGAACGGCGCCTTCCGGACTACCTGGTCGCGTGTGTGGGGGGAGGGAGCAACTCGATCGGTTTATTCTATGATTTTTTGGACGATCCGGTGAAGATGATCGGAGTGGAGGCGGCCGGGCTCGGCGTAGCCACCGGGCACCACGCCGCGACGCTCACCGCAGGCAGGCCCGGAGTGCTGCACGGCTCCTATAGCTACGTCCTGCAGGACAAGGAAGGGCAAATCATGCCGGCGCACTCGATTTCTGCGGGGCTGGACTATCCCGGCGTGGGCCCCGAACACAGCTACCTGAAAGATTCCGGCCGCGTGTCGTACGTCTCCGTCACCGATCAGGAAGCCCTGGATGCGGGGCTCGAATTGACACGCCTTGAAGGCCTCCTGCCCGCTCTCGAATCGGCGCATGCGATCGCCTACCTGAGGCATCTCATGCCGAAAACAACCGCCGGCGAGATCGTGGTGGTAAACCTTTCCGGCAGAGGCGAGAAGGATCTTCCGGCCATCACGAAGGCTTCAACCCCATGAGGATCGCACGAACACTCCTCAAGCTAAAGGAAAACGGGAACAAGGCGCTCTCCCTGTTCGTAACTCCGGGATACCCCGCAATGCAGGATACCGTACCGCTCATCCTCGGGCTCGCGAAATCTGGCGCGGATATCATCGAGATCGGCATTCCGTTCTCGGACCCGATCGCCGACGGCCCGACGATCCAGCAGAGTTCAGAAGCGGCGCTCGGGAACGGAGTGACGCTCGCCGGGATTTTCGGGTTCGTGCGGGAAATCAGGAAGGAGACCGACCTTCCACTCGTTCTGATGGGATATGCGAATCCGGTTTATTCGTACGGCATGGACCGCTTTCTGGGAGAGTGCGCCTCGGGCGGCATCGATGGAACCATCATCGCCGACCTGCCGCTCGAGGAAAGCGCCGAATATGTCTCCGCCGCCAAAGAGCGGGGAGTCTCGACAATCTTTCTCGCTGCGCCCACGACTCCTCCGGCCCGGCTCGCCGAGCTCGACAGGATCTCGAGCGGGTTCCTCTACTGCATCTCCATCACGGGCGTAACGGGCGAGCGGACGGCGCTCGCGGGCCAGGCGGAAGGCTTTCTCCGGAGCGCCAGGGAAGCCGTGAAAAACAACGCGCTCCTTGTGGGCTTCGGCATCTCGACTCCCGATGATGCCCGCCGGGTCGCGGAGATGAGCGACGGTGTGATCATCGGAAGCGCTCTCATCAAGACGCTCAGGGACGCTCCACCCGGCCGCGGAATCGAACGCGCATGCGATTTTGTCCGCTCGATACGGAAGGCGCTGGACACACATTGACCGGGTGACGCAGCCTAAAGGCTGCGGCTACCGACGATTATGATGTGGGTTCGGATTTGGTAGGCGCAAGCTTTAGCTTGCGTGTCTTTTAACGAAATAGAACTTGCCGGATGACCTTGCAAATGAAGATTCATGTAAACTTGAAGCGAGTCGTCGACGATTCGTACGACATCGTGATCGGGACGACCCTGAAACAGGCCGCTGCCGAAATCCGGAGGCGATACGGGGAGAGGCGGCTCTTCGTCATCACAGACAATCATGTGCAGAAGCTCTATGCGCCGACATTTCTGAAGGCGCTCGGATCTGCGGGGCATCGGGCTCATCTCCTGGCCGTCCCGGCCGGGGAGCGGAGCAAAGACAGGAATACCAAGAACCGGCTCGAAGACAGGCTCCTCGGGATGGGCGCCGGACGCGACTCTTTGATCATCGCCCTCGGCGGAGGGATGGTTGGCGATCTTGCGGGTTTCGTGGCGGCGACCCTCCACCGGGGCGTGCCCTATGTCCAGATCCCTACGACCCTTCTCTCCCAGGTGGACAGCAGCGTCGGAGGCAAGGTGGCTGTGGACCACCCGCTCGGTAAGAATCTTATCGGTGCCTTCCACCAGCCCGATTCCGTCTTCATCGACCCGTCGTTACTCAAGACTCTCCCCTTGCGCGAATTTCGGGGAGGTCTTGCGGAAGTCGTCAAATACGCCATGATCCTCGATGCCGGCATGTTTGCGAAGCTGGAACGATCCGCCTCCGGGGTCCTTGCGAGAAAAACCGGCATCCTCCTGAAGATTATCACCCGGTGCTGCGAGCTGAAACGGGGCGTCGTGCAGGAAGATGAACTTGAGCTCGATCTAAGGCGGATACTCAATTTCGGCCATACCATCGGCCATGCGCTCGAGCTTCTCTCCGGCTACCGGATTTCCCACGGAGAAGCGGTCTCCATCGGCATGGTGACTGAGGCGCGGGTCGCAGCCACGAAGAACATGCTCGCCCTCACGGGGGTTGCCCGCTTAGAGAAGTTGTTGCGTCTCTACGGCCTTCCGACCGAATTGCCCGCGCGGACGGACCGGAAGAAACTCCTTTTGATGACGAGCCGTGACAAGAAATCGGTGGGCGGTGTCGTGCGGTACACCCTTCCCCTTGCGGTCGGCGAGGCGGTCACCGGAATCCCGCTTTCGCGCGCCGAAGTGCGCGCATCGCTCGAGGCGTGGGCGTGAAGCTCATCGTCTCGATAGCGCCCCGCTCGATGAAAGAGGCCCGGTCGATCCTGAAAGCAGAGGCGGGCTCCCGCGATCTCGTGGAGATCAGGATCGACCGCATGAAAAATCCCGATATGGAGAAGCTTCTCCGCTCACCGAGGCCGCATGTAATAATAACCAACCGTCATCGTGCCGAGGGCGGATGGTTCCGGGGCTCCGCCGAAGAGCAGGTACGCATCCTCTCCTCCGCACTGGCTTCCGGGGCGGAATATGTGGACATCGAATTGCGATGGGGAATTCGCCAGATCCGGCGCTTACTCTCGGCGGGTCGCGCGTCGAGAGTGATCGTATCTCATCACGATACGAAACAGACGCCACCGGACCTTCGCTCGATCCTGAAACGCCTTTGCGCGACCCCCGCCAGGAACCTCAAGCTCGTCACATCGGCAAACGACATCAGCGACAATAAGAAGATATTCGATCTTCTCATGGGTGCCCGGAACAGGGGGCGCCGGATCTCCGCGTTCTGCATGAACGAACGGGGCCAGGTGAGCAGGATTCTCGGAGGAAAGTATGGGTCGGCGTACAGCTACGCCTCCTCCGGGATCAGCGAATCGACGGCACCGGGGCAGTTGTCTGCGGCGGACTTGAGAGAGATCTTCCGGGTCGAGAATATAAACAGGAGCACCCGCCTCTTCGGACTTGTCGGGAATCCCGTCTCCCAGAGCCAGGGATTCCGTCATCATAACGCGTTCTTTTCGCGCAACTCTCTCAATGCGGTCTATGTGACATTTCTGGTGGACGACCTCCGGAGGTTCTTCAAGGCGTTTCGGGACGAGGTTTCGGGCCTCAGCATCACCATGCCGTTTAAACGAGATATCATCCCATTTATCGATCATGTCGACGAGGATGCACTGATCCTCCAATCCGTTAATACCGTCGTGGCTCGAAGAGGAGCTCTTTCGGGATGCAACACGGACTATCTTGCTCTTCGGAAGCTCCTCCGAACGAGAACAAAGCCTCGGGGGAAAAGGGCGATCGTTCTCGGCACCGGGGGCACCTCATCGAGCATGGCGTTCGCTGCGCGGAATGCGGGCGCGAGGACAACGATAGTCGGACGTTCAATCGAGCGGGCAAGGGCACTCGCATCGCGTCTCGACTGCTCATGGGCGTCCTTTGAGGACCTTCCCGATCTCGCGGCCGACATTCTGATGAACGGAACGCCCGTCGGCATGTCACCCCGTTCAAACGAGTCTCCGGTCCCCCGGCGGTTCCTGCGTCGCGGAATGACGGTCCTGGACGCCGTCCATTATCCACCGATGACACTCCTGCTTCGGAATGCGAAGGCAGCCGGGTGCAACATCATTTCCGGGTCAGAACTGTTTACAGAGCAGGCCCGGCTCCAATCCAAATTATTTCTAGAGGTATGCTGAACCTCCCTCCATTTTGTCATCCTGAGCACATTCGCTTCGCTCAGTGTAAACTCCGCGAAGGATCTCCTACCCACAGGAACCCCTCCGCATGAACGCGCCTTCTGTCAGAGCGATCCGCCCGGCACGGACGATTGATCTCGAGGTGGCAGTTCCTCCTTCGAAAAGCTATACCAACCGGGCGCTCATCGCCGCGGCGCTGGCCGACGGCACTTCGACGCTCCTTGACCCTTCCCGCAGCGACGATTCGAACTACCTCATCGCCGCGTTGCGGCAGTTCGGGGTGCGGATCAACGACCACCCTGGTGGGCTCGAGGTTGAAGGCACAGGAGGCGAGCTCCGGGCTCCGGCGGAAGAGATTTTCGTCGGGAACGCAGGGACCGCGATGAGATATTTGAGCACGCTCGCCGCTCTTGTGAAAGGTGAGACCGTCATCACGGGCGACGAGGACATGAAAAAACGAACGATCAAGGACCTGCTCGACGCGTTACACTCTGCCGGAGTGCGGAGCGCCAGTAAAAATGGATACCCCCCGGTCACGATCCATGGGGGCACGTTCACGGGAGGGCGGATCGAACTCGACGCCTCGGCGAGCAGCCAGTTCGTCTCCTCCATCCTTCTCTCCGCCCCGTACGCGTCGCGCTCCGTCGAGCTCCGCGTGAAGGGCAAATTAAGTTCCCTGCCGTACGTCTATATGTCGCTGCACGTCATGCGGTCGTTCGGAGCCGAGATCGATAGCATCGACTACTCCCTGTTCCGGGTGAACAACAAGCAGAGGTACATCGGGCACGAATTCCCGATCGAAGGAGACGCCTCGTCGGCGACCTATTTCCTCGCCGCCGCGGCTATCACCGGCGGTCATGTGGTGATCAAGAACCTTTCTCCGGAATCTCTGCAGGGAGACATCAGGTTCCTGAGCCTTCTCGGCGAGATGGGCTGCACCGTGACGCGCCACGAAAGCAGCATCGAGCTTCGGGGGAACAAATTGCGGGGTATCGACGTCGAAATGAATGAGATTCCCGACAGCGTTCCCACACTCGCGGTGGTCGCCGCCTTCGCAGAGGGGCCGACGAGCATTTTCGATATCGCTCACCTCCGGCATAAGGAGACCAATCGCCTGATCTCGGTGGCGGCGGAATTGACCAGGCTGGGCGCGTCGGTCGAAGAGCACGAAGACGGGCTCACGATTCATCCGGGCACATTGCGGGCGGCGACAATCGACACATACAACGATCACCGGATGGCGATGAGTTTTGCAGTGGCGGGATTACGCGTCAAGGGTGTCGTCATCACGAACCCGGGGTGTGTCGGGAAGTCCTTCCCCACCTTCTGGGACGAATTCAGCAAACTTGAACAAGAGGGTTAGCGTATGGCCGGAAATGCCTTGGGAAGTTTATTTCGAATTACGACATTCGGTGAAAGCCACGGCAAGGCGGTGGGGGTCCTGATCGACGGGGTAAGACCCAGGCTGGCGATATCGGAACAGGACATCCAGAAGGAGCTTGACCGGCGAAGGCCCGGACAAAGCTCCGTCACCACCTCCAGGAGCGAAACCGATCAGGTCCACATCCTGAGCGGAGTCTTCGAGGGGAAAACACTGGGCACACCGATTTGCCTTCTGGTCTGGAACAAAGACCAGAAGTCGGGCGCGTACGATGCGATCAAGGATCTCTTCCGGCCGGGTCATGCCGGGTACACCTACCTCTCGAAATACGGCATCCAGGACTATCGCGGGGGCGGCCGCTCTTCAGGAAGGGAAACCGCAGGCCGTGTCGCCGCCGGCGCCGTGGCGATGCAGGTGCTCGCAAAGCGCGGGATCCGGATAATCGGCTACACCAGGGAGGTCGGCTCGATCTCGGCCAAAACAATCGACTACCGGGAGATCGAAAAGAACCCCGTCCGCTGCCCCGACCCGGAGGCGGCGAAGAAAATGGTGCGCAAGATACTCAAAGTAAAGAAGGCCGGCGACTCCCTGGGCGGAATCGTCGAGGCCGTCGTGAAGAACTGCCCAGCGGGACTCGGCGATCCTGTGTTCGACAAGCTGGAGGCCGATCTCGCGAAGGCGCTTCTCTCGATCCCCGCGATCAAAGGGTTTGAAATCGGGTCGGGATTTGCCGCGACGAAGATGATGGGAAGCGAACATAACGATTCGTTCTATAAGGAACGGAAGACCGGCAGAATCAGGACGAAGACGAATTATGCGGGCGGAATCCTCGGCGGCATTTCGAACGGGGAGGACATCGTGGTCCGGGTCGCGGTCAAGCCTCCTTCCTCAATCCCCAAGGCACAGAGCACAATCGACCTTAAAGGACGCAGCAGGAAGATTTCTGTCGAAGGGCGGCACGATCCCTGCCTCTGCCCGCGCGTGGTGCCGGTGGTGGAATCCATGATTGCGCTGGTGCTCGCGGATCACCTTGTCCGTCAGGAACTGCTTCGCCCCCGCGATTCTCTCGCGGCGGTGAGGAAGAGGATCGATTTCATCGACGACATGCTCATGGTGCTGCTCGGCCAGCGGCAGGATCTTGTGAGAGAAGTGGGCCGCCTGAAGAAAAGCAGGAATGTGCCGATCTCGGACCCGCGACGCGAGCATGAAATTATACGCAAGCGGCTGGCTCTCGTTTCCGATGCGAACCTCGATCCGGGATTCGTCCGAAAGGTCTTCCAGGCGGTCTTCGAGCACGCACGGAAGATCCAGAAGACCGTATGAAGAAGGAAATCGCGATCATCGGGTACGGCAGGTTCGGCCGTCTGGCCGCCCGCTACCTGAAGCGGGATTTCCGGATTTGCATTTCCGACAGCCGGCCGTCCGTTCGAACTGAACAGGGTGTGAGGAAGGTTCCCGTCTCCGAAGCCGCCCGGAAGAAATTCATCATTCTCGCCGTCCCGATCGGAAAGCTCAAGCCGGTCCTTCGCTCACTGGCCCCCCTCCTCTCCCCGGGAACGATCCTCTGCGACGTTTGCTCCGTGAAGGTGGAACCGATCCTATGGATGAAGTCGATCCTCCCACGGCACACGATTATTCTCGGAACTCATCCGCTTTTCGGCCCGGATAGCGCTGCAACAAGCTGCGCCGGAAAGAGAATAGTCCTCTGCCCGGTAAGAATCCCGCGCGAACGGCTCCGCCGAATCTCGCGCTACCTGGAGGGGCGGGGCCTGATCGTCCATCGCATGAGCGCGCGGCAACACGATAAGCTGATCGCGTCAAGCCTTTTCCTTACGCAGTTTATCGGCCACACTCTCCTGCGGCTCGACCTCCCCCGGGCGGCCGACTTGACGTCAAATTACCGGAGACTCTCCGAAATCGCAAAGACAACGGGCCATGACACGCACGAGTTACTCGAAGATATGCATCGGCACAACCGCTTTGCGTGGCAAACGCCCCGGCTCCTCATTGCAGAATTGAGAAAGCTGGAAAAGGAACTCTCGAAGGGCCATAAGCGGACCCGCCTGTCATCCTGAACCCCCCACCTGTCATCCTGAGCGCAGCGAAGGATCTCCTCCTCCCGACACGGTAAACCTCCTACTGATTCTTCTCCAGAAAAACAGGATCGCCAACCGATAGCGTACCCGTTCTCAACACCGAGGCGTATACTCCGGCGCAATTGTTCCACGATTTCACTATCGCTTTGTGTATGCGCGGATCGGACTCGGCGGTCTCAGGGTCGAGGTTTACCATGACACATCGCAAATCCGGTATCGTCACCCGCACCGATGGCGCATCGACGCCGCTCCCGAAGACGACCGTTCCGCCGGTCCATTCGTCCTCGTGAACCGGTATATCGCCGGCCGGTTCGACAAGGATATTGGGTCGAAAACGACGTATGTCGAGCGCGATTCCCGTCTCCGTTTCGACGGCCCTGACGGTGGTCGTGCTGATCACCGAGAGCGGAGATTCGTCGAAGATGCCGTTGCGCACACGGATCAATGTCACCTCGCTCCCGAACGAAGCGGCTATTTGCGTGAGGAGGGCCTCGCTTTCGACCTCGACATCGGCGCCCTCGGGCATCCGCACGCGAACAACCGGCGATGAAGGGTCCCTGCCGTTCGCATGGTAGGCTTTGTACCGTATCAGCCCCGGCATCTTGCTGGCGACAAGCCAAGGCACACCGCTCAGGTTTCCCCCCCGGACAAAGGAGAAACGCCGGTCCCCTTCGATGCCGTGCCAGCCGAGCACGGCCGACGCGAGCGCTTCTCCCGCCATCGATTTGACCGGGTAGCGGTGAAGGGATTTGATGTTGCCGACGTGGCGCAAGGGCTTGCCGTTGAGGATGAAATGGTTTTGACTGTTGAATGTAGGAAGACGGCCGGAAAGTATCAACACTAAAAGTCTTTCGGGCAGGGTAGCCGCAGCCTTTAGGCTGCGGGTTTTCGGTTTTCTCGTTCCCACGCTCCGCGTGGCAACGCGTATCCCGGCCGCTCCGCGGCCGCGGGCGCGGAGCGCCCGAATATGCATTCCGCCGCAGAGCGGCGGAACGAGAAGCCTTCCTTCCGCCCTTCGCTCCATTGTTCGGTGCCGTTATTTTTCGTACATTATCACCTCATTAATCAAGAAAAAGACCATCTGATGCATAAAGTAACGCTTCTTCCGGGCGACGGCATCGGTCCGGAGATCAGCAAGGCCACGCTCAGCGTCCTCGAGGCTGCGAAAGTCCCCATCGAATGGGAAACACTCGAGGCCGGCGCGAAGGCGCTCGAGAAGTACAAAGATCCACTTCCTCCCGGCGTCATCGAATCGATCACGAGGAACAAGGTCGCCCTCAAAGGCCCCCTGACCACACCCATCGGCTCCGGCTTCCGAAGCGTGAACGTCGCCCTCCGGAAGGAATTTGACCTCTTCGTCAACCTCCGGCCGGCGAGATCGTTTGACGGCGTCAAGACCCCGTGGGAGAAGATCGATCTAATCGTCCTGAGGGAGAATACGGAGGAGTTTTATGCGGGGATCGAGCATTACATAGACCCCGCCAAGAGCGCCGCCGAAACGATCGGCGTCGTCACCCGCTCCGGCTCAGAACGGATCATCCGTTACGCCTTCGAATACGCGAAGAAGGCGGGGCGGAAGAAGGTCACCGTCGTCCATAAGGCGAACATCCTGAAGTTTACAGGGGGTATCTTCCTCGACGTAGCCCGGGCGGTCGCCGCGGATTATCCCGAGATTCGGATGGAGGACAAGATTATCGACAATATGTGCATGCAACTGGTGATGAACCCGCATCAGTTCGATGTCATCGTAACCACCAACCTGTTCGGTGATATCCTGTCGGACCTCTGCTCGGGCCTCGTGGGGGGCCTCGGCCTTGCTCCGGGAGCGAATATCGGCGCATCGGTCTCCCTGTTCGAAGCCGTGCACGGAAGCGCCCCGGACATCGCCGGGAAGAACATCGCGAATCCGAGCGCCCTCATCCTCGCATCCGCCATGATGGTCCGCCATCTCGGAGAGGGGGAAATAGCGAAGAAGATCGAGTCCGCCGTCGAATCCGTCGTCCGGGAGGGAAAATTCGTCACCGCCGACCTGAATCCCGGAAAACCCGTCGGAACGATGGAAATGGCTGAGGCCATTGCGGGGAAGGTAGGGTAGCCGCAGCCTTTAGGCTGCGGGTTTTCGGTTCGGCTGTTGAAATTCACCCTCTACCCACCGGGCGACTCCTTTGACTTTCAGCAGAAAAAGTCCGATACTACCTGAATCAGGTCGGGATATACGGGAGGTCAGAATTCATTTCGGGAAAGGATCGCCATGAAACGACTACTACCTCTTTTGATTCTTGCTGCCCTCCCTGCCCTGTCACAGCAGCGATTCCTCGTTAGTTCCAGGGGGGATGCGATCCCTCTCGCGAAGGGTCAAAGCCCCCTCTCCGTCGCGAAGGAAGTGGGGCTCTTCCCCGAAGGCGCGGGATGTACGGGTCTGGCCACATTCGGGTACCCCCCTGCGCTCTACCCCAGCACTACCAATCATATCGGTTTCCACAACGATATCGTCGCAGAGTGGTTTATGCCACCGGCGAACGGAACCCTCGACAGTGTCTTCTGGTTCCAATCCGCGAATGTGTGCGCTCCCGACTCGCAACTGGTCCTCCGGCTCTTTAAATCGAACGTCTATCCGGGCCACGGCCCCGGTTACGGCGGATATCCCGCCGCTTCCTCAAGCACGTGCTGGGGCTACTGGGAAAGCAGCGCCGATCTCGAGGATGGCGTCGCAGCCTTCCCCGAAGATGCCACCGGTCCGTGGACTTCAACCGTGGTAGGAGGCCCCGGCCCATCCTACCCGCCTGTCGATTCATCAATCTGGGGGCTATCAGGATTCCCTGTGAAAGCGAAAGCAAATAGCGTCAACTCGGTTTATATGGATCCATCGCTCGCGACCGGCGGGACTGTGACGCTTCACCAGGGAGTTCCATTTTTCATGACACTAAAGATCACGGGAGATGTCAACGACAATTGCTGCGGAACATGCGGCACAAACCAGAATACGGGCTTTTTCGCTTCGGCCGACACAGACCACGTTCACTCTCACAACTGGAAGTTCTATGAGAACGTTGTCACTTTCCAGGCGGGCTTTACCTGCAAAGGCTGGGTGGCGCGCGGCGATTTTAACATCAATTTCTGGTACGTCATGACCGCGACTTCCAACCTCCCCCCGACGATTTCCAACTTCGACAAGATCAATAATACAATTTCTACGGCACCCCAGACAATTTCCGCCGAAATATTCGACTGCGATCCCGCGGATGCGGGCAAGGCAGGCGTCGAATCGGCGGGCATTCGTTACAGGGTCACCGACCTGGCCGGAAATTTGGTCACCAGCGGTTCGGCATCGCTGGGGAATATCGGAGGGGACACGTATCTCGGAACTCTCCCGGGAACAGGCTCAAAAAACAGGATCGTCCATTACAGAGTTTTCGCAGTTGACTCCCTTGGTTCGGCCGACTCCACGCTTGAATATACGTACAAGGTCGTTGACTTCAACAGCACTTATTATTTGTGCGATACGACGCTGGCCTGCACCCCGATGAGCATCGTCGGTACCGGGACCGTCATCGACACTTCGAAATGGTTCCTCCCTCCGGGCACAACCAACGTAGCCAGGGGAGATGACGGAACTGCCGGACCCTATTCACTCGGCGGACCGTTTGTCTATTTTGGAGACACGCTGAATTATGCGTGGGTCGGCGTGAACGGAGCGATCGCGCTCTCCAGGAACGCCACAGATACGCTCGACGTCAACTCCAACGGATTTGCAACCGACGGGTTTGACCTTCCGCAGCGCCAGCACCAGGGTCGGCCCGATACCGCACGCCGCGCCGCGGGCTTTATGCCCAAGAATTTTATCGCCCCGTATTGGGCGGATTGGATCAGCAAACAGGATTCACCCTTTGCCACATATGGCCATGTCCGGACAAGCAGCACCGCATACCCCGGAAAATTTGTCGTTGAGTGGGACTCCAGCGGCGATTTCGACGCCACCGGGGCGATCGGCGATAACGACATATTCCGTGTAATCCTTGACCGCGGTACGGGAACGATCCAATTCCAGTATCCGAACATCGGTATTGGCGGGCTCGACGCGGCAAACCTCACCGGGATCAATTCGGATTCCCTGAAGCATCCTCCGGGCCCAATTGCTCCGTTCAATTATTTCAACAAGGATGGCTACCCTCCCGAGAGCCATCTTCACAACGGGCTGTGCGTCACGTATAACCCGGTCCTCTTCTGTACGGCCGGAACGGACGGTTGGAACCTCGTTTGCCTCGGCTCATTTTCTCCCAGCAATCAGAAGTCATTCATCTTCCCGACGGCAACATCGCCGAGCGCGTTCTACTATGGGGGAAGCTACGTTCCCACACAGACAATCGTCCCCGGGCGCGGGTACTGGGTGAAGTTCAGCGGCGCTCAGAATCAGTGCTATGTTGGATCTGCCATAACTTGCGTCGATGACACGCTCCTGGCCGGCTGGAACATTATCGGCTGCGTGTCGCAGCCGGTGCTCGTTGGCTCACTTACAACGACGCCTCCGTCGATTGTCACCTCCCCCTACTTTGGCTTCTCCGGTTCGTACACTGTCGCCACAATAATAAATCCAGGAAGAGGATATTGGGTAAAAACGAATGCGGCGGGCATTATGCACCTCTGTTCGACTTCCGGCGCAATCGCCAAGCAGTCCCCTGGTATTTCGGAACTCTCGGGCCTGGACAGGGTAACGATCCAGGAGGTCAAGGGTCGATCGCAGACACTTTACATCGGCTCGGACGCCATTCTCAGCGCAGAAGCCGCGCATAAGTACGAATTGCCCCCTTCGGCTCCCGAGAAGGCTTTGAACGTGAGGTTTGCCTCGGGCAGAATGGTTGAGGTCTATCCTTCGCAGCCCGATCATGCAAATCTCAATGAGTACACGATTACCATGGATGACGCCGTCTACCCACTCAGCCTGTCATGGGAATCTCAGCCGGGCGAACATCAAAAACTTGCGATCATGGCAACGACGCCAAAAGAACGCCAGCTGCTCGGCATCATTAACGGGACCGGCAAAGTGACGATCTCCGATCCCAACGTCACGAAACTGGTTTTGAAGCTCGTGGACGGGCTTGCGGTACCGAAGGAATTCGCCCTCTCGCAGAATTATCCCAATCCCTTCAATCCGACGACGCAATTCAGCGTGGATGTCCCGAAGGCGGCGGCGGTTAATATCACCGTCTACGACGTGTTGGGGCGAAAGATTGCGACTCTCATGAACGGAGAGCAGGCAGCCGGATACCATGTCACGGAATGGGATTCGAGGGACGAGCACGGATTGACGGTCCCCTCGGGAATGTACATGGTCCGCCTGACCGCAGGCGATTTCAGCCAGGTCCGAAAGATTCTGTTGATGAAATAGGGGCTTGCATTCCGGCCGTATTTTCGATATTTTAGTATTGTCATCCTGAGCGAAGCGAAGGATCTCACTGGTCGGAATAGGAGATTCTTCGCTTCACTGCGTAGAGTTTGCACTGAGCGAAGCGAACGTGCTCAGAATGACACCTCGAAAAACCATGATCATCGGCAAAACAGACATATCGCAGGCGGTTCTCCTCGCACCGATGGAAGATGTGACGGATATTCCGTTCCGGCTCATCTGCAAGCGGCTCGGGGCGGACGTCATGTATACGGAATTCGTCAACGCGGAGGGCCTTGTCCGCAGTTCCGCCAAAACGAAGCGGAAAATGGAGTTCCTGGAAGAGGAACGGCCGTTCGGAATCCAGATTTATGGCGGGGCCGAGGAATCGATGGCGGGCGCCGCAAGGATGGCGGCAGAATTGAACCCCGATCTGATCGACATCAATTGCGGATGCTGGGTCAAAAACGTCGCCGGCCACGGGGCGGGAGCCGGTTTGCTCCTCGATCCGGACCGGATGATGAGGATCATATCGACCGTCGTCTCCTCGGTGGGGATTCCAGTCACCGTGAAAACCCGCCTTGGCTGGGACACCTCGACGATCCGGATCGTGGATGTGGCGAAAATGGTTGAAGACTCCGGTGCAAAAGCTCTCACCGTCCATTGCCGGACCAGGGCGCAGGGGCACCAGGGAGCCCCCGATTACTCCTGGATCCCCCTCGTGAAGAAGGCCGTGGAAATCCCCATCATCGTGAACGGTGGGATAGACTCCCCGGCCTCGGCGAAGCACGCGTTCGATGTGACCGGATGCGACGGTGTCATGGTCGCCCGAGGCGCGATCCAGAATCCCTGGATTTTCCGAGAGATAAAACATTATCTCAAGACGGGATCTCTGCTTCCGGAGCCCTCCTTCGAAGCGCGTCTTGAAACCCTGATCCAGCACCTGAGGTTATCGATCGAACACAAGGGCGACCGCTACGGGGTGATCGAATTCCGCAAACATTATAGCGGTTACCTTCGCAATATCCGCGGTATCGCCTGGCTGCGCGCCCGGCTCATGGCACACACAGCGCTCGACCAGATTCTTGAAGAACTCCGGCAATTCGCTGCCAATTTTCCGGATGGCACCCCACAAACCAGAGACGAAGCCCTCGCGGCCTGAGCGTTCGACGGGGCTCGAATCCGAGTGACCCGGTGAACGCCTCTCCCGCCATTCTCGCCGTCGGCACGGCAAACCCGCCGCGCCGATATTCCCAGGAGGAAATCTACGAGCTGGCACACCGCTCATCGGCATTTTACCGGAGCGAGCGGGTCAGGCAGATCTTCATGAACTCCGGGATTGACTTCCGGCATTTTTGTTTCGATATCGAATCGTTCAATCTCAACGAGAGTTCAGACGAACTCCACGAACGGTTCGCGGTAGGATCGGTTACGCTCAGCGCAGAGGCCATCAACGCCTGCCTCGCCTCCGGTGGGTATTCCATCTCCGACGTCGACTACATTGTCGCCGTGTCGTGCACCGGGTACCTCTGCCCGGGCCTCTCCTCCCTCCTGATCAAGGAATTGGGGATGAGGCGCGATATTCAGCGCGCGGACCTTCTCGGGATGGGGTGCGCGGGGGCGATGCCGGGCCTGCAGCGCGCCTACGACTTCGTGAAAGCGTACCCGGAGAAGCGCGCGCTCCTCATTACGGTTGAGATATGCTCCGCCTGTTATTACATCGACGACTCTCTTGAAACGGTCGTGGGGAACGCCATCTGTGCCGATGGCGCGGCGGCGGTGATCGTTGGCATGGACGGAGAGGGAACGGTTCCACGCATCTCGGAATTCATCTCGTTTCTCGAGCCCTCGCTCATCGATAAGGTCGGATTCGAGCAACGCGACGGCAAGCTGCGCATCATTCTCTCCAAGGATATCCGGGACGTTGCGGGCAAACTCGCAAAGCAAGTCGTGACGGACCTGCTCCAGAAGACCGGCGTGAGGAAGGACCTAATCCGGCATTGGATCCTCCACTCCGGCGGAAGGAAGGTCATCGACAATCTCAAGGCGGAGCTCGCCCTCACGGACGAACAGGTCCGCCACAGCGAATGCGTGCTGAAGCACTTCGGAAACATGTCGTCGCCCACGGTCCTGTTCGTACTTCAGGAAACTTTGCGGGAATCGGCGCCCCGGCCGGGCGACCTCGGAGTGATGCTCGCGATGGGCCCTGGCCTCGCGCTCGAAGGGGCTCTCCTCCGGTGGTGAGGCTATCCGCCGCACGCGTGTTCTGTTTTTATCAACTCCTCAAATAGCATGACGAACAAAGAAGTCGCCTCCATACTCGACGAGATCGGCACCCTTCTGGAACTCAAGGGAGAGAATCCCTTCAAGTGCCGCGCCTTCCACAACGGTTCCAGGATCATCGCGGCTCTCCCTGACGATTTGAGCGCCCTGATCGAGAGCGGAGGCCTGAAGAACATCAAAGGGATCGGAGAAGGCCTCGCCGAAAAGATCGTGGAACTCGTCGAGACCGGAAGTTCCCCCTACTACGAGAAGCTGAAGTCCTCCCTCCCTGCCGGACTTACCGAGATGCTCCGGATCCAGGGGCTGGGGCCGAAGAAGGTCAAGCTCCTCCATGAGAAACTCGGGATCAAGAGCGTCGATCAGCTCAAAGCTGCCGCGGCGGCCCACAAACTCGGTTCGATGGAAGGCTTCGGCGAAAAGACGGAAGCGAACATCCTCTCGGGAATCGAGCAGCTTCAGAAGCACGCGGATAAGCACCTCTATTCTACGGCCCGGACGGCCGCAGACTCCATCCTCGCCCTCATCCGCCGCCAGCAGGGGGTGATCCGGTGCGAGATTGCCGGAAGCCTCCGCCGCCGGAAGGAAGTCATAGGCGACATCGACATCCTCGCGAGCGCCGGAAGCGGACGCGCGCCGAAGATCATGGACGCCTTCACCAGGCACGAGGACGTGGAAAAGGTCCTCGCCAAAGGGAAGACGAAATCGAGCGTTGTGCTCAAATCGGGAATCAATTGCGATCTCAGAATCACCTCCGATAGCGAATATCCCTACGCCCTGGAGTACTTCACGGGCAGCAAGGAGCACAATATCGAGATCCGCGCCCGTGCCAAGCGGTTCGGGTGGAGCCTCAACGAGTACGGCTTCTCAAAGCTTCCCGCATCCGAATTGCGGACAAAGCCGAAACGCCTCGTCACCTGCAAAACGGAAGAAGACCTCTACAAGGCACTGGGATTGTCATATGTCCCCCCGGAGCTTCGGGAGAATATGGGCGAAATCGACGCCGCTCATAAGGGTACGCTTCCGAGATTGATCGAAGAATCGGACATCCGCGGCACATTTCATTGCCACTCGACATACAGCGACGGATCGAATTCCATCGCCGAGATGGCCCAGGCGGCCAGGGCGCTGGGCTGGGAATACATCGGAATTGCCGATCACAGCAAGATCGCGGCCTACGCGGGCGGTCTGAGCGAGGCCCGTGTGAAACTTCAGCACAAGGAAATCGAATCACTTAATGGGACCTTCCGGGGTTTTCGGATCTTTAAGGGCACCGAGGTGGATATCCTGGGAGACGGAAGCCTCGACTGGAACGACCGGATCCTTGCGGGATTCGATTTTGTGGTCGCCTCCGTCCACAGCAAGTTCAAAATGACGGAGAAAGAGGCCACGAAGCGGATCATCAAGGCCGTCAAAAACAAATATGTGACCATGCTCGGCCACCCCACCGGCAGGCTTCTGCTGGAACGCGAAGGGTACCCCGTGAACATGGTTGAGGTGATCAATGCCGCGTCGGACTTCGGGAAAATGATTGAAATAAATTCTCACCCCCTCCGGCTCGACCTCGACTGGCGGCTGTGCAAGTATGCGAAGGAAAAAGGCGTCAAAATAAGCATCAACCCGGACGCGCACAATATTCACGGTCTCACGGATGTGCGCTACGGCGTCGGGATTGCCCGCAAGGGATGGCTCGAGAAAAAAGACGTGATCAACACCCTCGGCGCCGGGGAAGTCGCCAAGCTCCTTAACCGTTAACATTCACTTCGAACAAGAACCATGCGAAATCTCTATTGGGGATTCATCCTCATCATCATCGGCATCCTTATTCTCCTTGACAATCTTGGGGTGGCGGATTTCGGGGACGTGATGAGCAACTTTTGGCCGCTTATCCTGGTGTTCTGGGGGCTGGCCATCCTCCTCCGGAAGAGGTCGATCTCGCAGGTCCCGGGACCGGCAGGATACCCGCAGAGCGCCGCTCAGCAACCGGGGTCGCAGCCGGGTGGCTTCGTTGGCGGGGAGACCCAACAGACCGAACCGGGCGACACGGGGTCCGAACAGCAGGGATCGTACCAACCCCCCTCGTCAGCAGGCGGACCGAACCAATCTGCGAGCGAGCTTCTCCACCAGTCGAGCGCGTTTGGCGACATTTCTGTCAACGTGACATCTACCCATTTCCGGGGAGGATCAATCTCGACGGTCTTCGGGGGGTCGAATCTCGACCTTTCCGCCGCAGGGATTGCAGAAGGTGAGCACGAGCTCCGGATCCATGGCGTGTTCGGAGAATCGAGGCTGGTCCTCCCGAGGGATGCCGCTGTCGCCATCTCGGCAAGCTCGGTCTTCGGCGACCTCATGATCCTGGGGCAGCGCAAGGGTGGTATCTCCACGGAGATCCAGCACGTGACGCCGAACTACGCGACCGCAACCAACCGTCTCAAAGTTACGATCACACGCGTGTTCGGCAGCATCAGGGTGGAATAAAGAATCGCCAGAGGTATCGGTAGCCGCAAGCTTTAGCTTGCGGGCTTTGCGACGGTAGGAGCTTCTATCTCAGATCGTAATTCTGAAACACATCGGCAGGAATTGTGACGAAAAAAGAGACCCCCGAAGAACGCAAGAAACGCGCGGCCACCATCACCCGCAAGCTCAAGCGGCTCTACCCGGAAGCGAAGACGGCCCTGAACCATTCGAACGCGCTCGAGCTCCTACTCTCGACGATTCTCTCCGCCCAGTGCACCGACGAGCGTGTCAATAAGGTCACCCCGATCTTGTTCAAGAGATATCGTTCGGCAGCGGAGTTTGCCAATGCGCGGCAACCCGAGCTTGAAGAGATCATCCGTTCGACGGGGTTCTTCCATGCCAAGGCAAAGAGCATCATCAATTGCTGCAAAGAACTAGTCGCCACCCATGGCGGCATAGTCCCCGATTCTTTGGACGAGCTGGTCAGGCTGCCCGGAGTCGGGAGGAAGACCGCAAATGTCGTTCTGGGAAACCATTTCGGAAAGGCGGAAGGGGTCGTCGTCGACACCCACGTTGCGAGACTCTCCGGCAGGCTCGGCTTCTCGAAGGAAACCACCCCTGAGAAGATCGAACTCGACCTGATGGAGGTTATCCCGAGGAAAGACTGGACCGAAATCGGAAACCTGTTGATCCTCCACGGGAGACGGACCTGCCAGGCCAGAACGCCGAAGTGCGCGGAGTGCGGGCTCAGCGACCTCTGCCCCTCCGCGGCCGGATTTCTTCGAGCCGGAGCCTGACCGGCTTTCCCTCCTAACCCCCCGAAAGCCCGAGGCCGACCTTCTGAACAAGGAGGGCGAACCTGGGATCCGTTCTCAAACCATCCAGAGCAGGATCGAATCTCAGGTAAAGCAGAGAGGGGTCCTTCTCCTCGAACGCTGTTTGTAACCAATCAAAAGCGGCATCGCGCCTCCCCAGACCCGCTTCGACCACCGCGATCCAGTAGGGCGGGACATACTCCCCGGCGCGGCGCTCGATCAAGAGATCGAGCATCGACACCGCGTCCTCCGTCCTCCCCGTCAGAGCGTAGGCATACCCCAGCGCCGCCACCGTAATGGGATGCCCCTGTGAAAACATGCTCGCGTGTTGAAACGCGTCGATCGCTTCGGCATACATTTTTTTCTGCAGGAATGCGCCGCCAAGCGGAACGTACGCCGCCACAAAGAGAGGGTCGAGCTTCAGGCACCCCTGGAAATCATCGATGGCCTGGTCATAGTTGTGCTGAAAGTATGATTCAAGGCCAAGGTCCGATCTGATGACCGGCGATTGGGGATCGAGATCCCCGGACTTCTTCCGCTCAATCTGCACCTCCCGGGTACGCCCCTGAAGGGTGAGAAGCATCGAATACCAGCTATGCGCGACCGCATTCCCCGGGTTCAGGGAGATGGCCCTGCCAAATTCCTTTTCCGCGTCGTCCCATTTCCAGTCGTGGTACATGAGGACGAAGGCGAGCGAGGCATGAGCGTCCCCAAGCGTGGAATCGATCTGCAGCGCCCGCATCGCCGCGGCCCTTGCCTGCGGGAAGGCTACCGCCGGGGGCTGGAGACCGAACGTCCCGATCAGCGTGTAGGCGTCGGCCAGACCCGCCGAGGCGGCGGCGTACCCGGGATCTTTTTCGGCGGACTGGCGGAACAATTCCACGCTCTTGAGCAGAGACTCCGGCACTCGTTTATTCCATTGGTAACGGCCCTTGAGATACAGGTCGTAAGCTTCCGGATTTCCGGTGGGGCTGTGTGCGATCCCCCGGTTTACACCTCCGTCCAGCCTCAACTTCAGCGCTGCCGCAATTTCCCGGGATATCTGGCTCTGGATTTCGAAGACATCCGTCAATTCACGATCGTAGGTTTCCGCCCAGATGTTTTCATCCTCCCCGGCGCTAATGAGCTGTGCGCCAATCCGGACACGGTTGCCCGAACGCCGCACGCTTCCCTGCAGGAGGGCGCTCACATTGAGATCCCTTGCAACCTCCTTCATGCTCTTCTCGGTGTTTTTGAATCGCATCGCCGAGGTGCGTGAAATGACCCTGAGATTTGCGATCTTCGACAGAGAGGTGATGATATCTTCCGTCATCCCGTCGCTGAAGTATTCCAGTTCGATGTCCTGGTTCATGTTCCTGAACGGCAGCACCGCCAGCGAATTCTCCACCGCCGGTGCGGGCCGGGTCCGCTGGAGAAAAAGCGTCGCTGCGATGGCACAGGCCACCAGGATCGTTCCCACCGCCACCCGCGCACGCCTCGAAAATCCGGAACTCACCTTCCCCATCTCCTGCGACCCGGTGAGTATTCCCCGAAGATCCTCTGCGATCTCGCCGGCACTCTGATACCGAATCTGCCTGTCCTTTTCCAGGCATCGCTCGATGACCTGTTCGAGCGGCCTCGACAAACCCTGACGCAACGACCCGGCCGGTGCCGGAGCTTCGTTGACGATGGCATAGCTGATTGCCGCCTCATGCTCGCCGCGAAACGGAAGTCGCCCTGTGGTGAGCTCGTAGAGAACAACGCCAAAGGAAAACAGGTCGGACCGATGATCGACCTCTTCGCCCTGAATTTGCTCGGGCGACATGTACGCCGCCGTCCCGACGGTGCTTCCTGTCCTGGTCAAATGGGCGGCTCCCCGCAACCTCGCCAATCCAAAGTCCGTGATCTTGACCTTCCCATCTTCGGTCAGCATCATGTTATCGGTCTTCACGTCGCGATGAACGATGCCCCGCTGGTGAGCATGGCCCAAACCCTCCGCGGCCTGGACCCCGTACTCAATGACATCCTTCAGTGGAAGTTCCTTGCCGGAGAGGTGAAGGGTTTTGATCGCAGACTTGAGCGTTCCGCCCCCGAGGTATTCGAGAACGAGGAACTTTCGCCCCTCTATGTCATCCATCTCGAAGATTGTTGCGATATGCGGGTGGTTGAGCGCGGAGATCGCCTCAGCCTCCTGTTGAAATCGTTCGAGCGCGTCGGTAAACTGCAGAAGGTTTTCGGGAAGGAACTTGACGGCCACGATGCGGTTGAGTCTCTGGTCCCTGGCTTTATAGACCACGCCCATGCCCCCCTCGCCCAACTTCTCGAGGATCTCATAATGCGAAATAGTCCTGCCGATCATCGCCGGGAAGATTGTTTACAGGATGGTAACATCTTCACTCTGCAGTCGTGATGAATCATACGTGACCCCAATTCGCCGCGGTGAATAAGATTGCCCCGACAGCGGGCGGCGGGCACATCAGTGACCGTATTCCCCCCAGGCGCCCCGGAGGAGATCCGAGATCTCTCCCAGAGTTGCGAGCGCTTCTACTGAAGCGAGAATGTGCGGGATGACATTTTCATCTCCGCGGGCCGCCCGTTCCAATCCCCGGAGCGTTGAGGCCACCTTCGAGGGATCCCTCCTCGAGCGGACGGACCGGACGCTCTCGATTTGCCGAAATTGCACCTCTTCGTTGGACCTTCGGGCTCCCGCTCCGCCCCCCTCCGGCACGACGAATTCATTCACGCCGACGACCACCTTCTGCTTCGCCTCGACTTCTTTCTGGTGGCGGTAGGCACTCTCCGCGATTTCGTTTTGATAGAACTGCTGCTCGATCGCCTTCACGGCGCCTCCCATTGCGTCGACCCTGGCGATGTATTCCACCGCACCCCTTTCCACCGCATCGGTCAGCTCTTCGAGAAAATACGAACCGCCGAGGGGATCTACCGTGTTCGTGACGCCGGTTTCCCGAGCGATGATTTGCTGAGTCCTGAGGGCAAGACGGGCCGCCTCCTCGGACGGAAGGGAAAGCGCTTCATCCCTGCCGTTTGTGTGAAGGGACTGACAACCTCCGAGCACCGCCCCCATGGCCTGCAGGGAGACTCTGACGACATTATTATCGATCTGCTGGGCCGTCAGGGTCGAACCTCCCGTTTGGGCGTGGAATCGCAGCTTCATCGTCTCCGGGTTGATTGCCTTGAAACGGTCTTTCATGATGTGCGCCCAGAGCCGGCGCGCCGCACGGAATTTCGCGATCTCCTCGAACAGGTTATTGTGGGCGTTGAAGAAAAACGACAACTGCGGTCCGAACGTATCGATCTCCAGCCCGGAGTCGAGCGCGGCCTGGACGTACGCTATGGCGTTGGAGAAGGTGAACGCCAGCTCCTGAACCGCCGTCGCGCCCGCCTCCCTGATGTGATAGCCGCTGATCGAGATCGTGTTCCACTTTGGAAGATGGTCCCGGCACCAGGTGAAAATGTCGGTAACGAGCCGCATCGAGGGCACAGGCGGATAGATGTAGGTGCCCCGCGCGATATACTCTTTAAGGATGTCGTTCTGAACCGTGCCCGAAAGCTTTGTGAGGTCGGCGCCCTGTTTCTTCGCGAGGGCCACGTACATGCACAACAGGATCGCGGCAGTTGAATTGATCGTCATCGAGGTCGTGATCGCATCCAGGCGGATACCTTCGAAGAGCGCCTCCATATCCTCCAGCGAATCGATCGCGACCCCCACGTTTCCCACCTCCCCGTCAGCCATCGGGTGATCGGAGTCGTACCCCATCTGAGTCGGCAGGTCGAAAGCGACCGACAACCCCGTCGTTCCGTGGCCGAGAAGGTAGCGGTACCGCTGGTTCGCCTCCCGGGCGCTCCCGAATCCGGCATACTGGCGCATTGTCCAGAGTCTCCCGCGATACATGGTGGGATAGATTCCACGCGTAAAGGGGTACTCCCCCGGGGATCCGAGCCTCGACTCATAATCGAACGGAACCGGGTTGTAAACGGGTTCGATTACAATCCCCGAATCAGTGCGGACGACGGCCGGAGCTGCAGCGGGCTTTGTCTCCTTCGAAGATCTGGGGCTCGATTTGTGTGTCGTACTCATTGGTTGCTTGATTATACATAAAGAAGGTCAGACATACAAGAACCCAGGCAAAACCCGCAAGCTAAAGCTTGCGGCTACCGAATCTACAGGCAGAGGGTTGCGCCCCCAGGCCCCTCGGCCACGGTAGCCGCAGCCTTCAGGCTGCGGGCTTTTTGCTACCGCCAATCCACCACGCTCCACTTTTCTCCGTCCGATTCGAGGACGACCGCACCCGATTCGTCGGTCCTGAAATACTCCACCCCCCTCTCTGCGAATCGCCGGAGGACCCTCTCCGAGGGGAGGCGAAATTTATTTCTTGCGCCCACCGAGACAACTGCGACCGAAGGCCTCACCCGGTCGAGAAATGGTTCGGAACTACTTGTGATGCTCCCGTGATGCCCCGCTTTCAACCCATCGCACCGGAGCCAGTCGCCGTAGACCGCGACCATCCTCTCCTCCGCCTCTCTTTCCGCGTCTCCCGCGAGCAACAGTGAAGTGCGTTCGTACACCAGCTTGAGGACCACCGATTGATTGTTGAGGTTCCCATGCTTCAGCGTGTCCCGGGCGGCAAACCTGCCGGACGGGTGCAACACGTAAAGGCGAACCCCCTCCGCGGCGTCTAGCGTGAAGCCCGCACGCACGATTCTCCTCGGAACGGCGAGCGAATCGATAACGTGGACATACTCCCGGTAGAGCGAGGAGTTCGCCCCGGAGCCGGCATCCACTACCTCGCCGACCCCGAAGTGCCTCAGCAGGTAAGGAATTCCTCCGAGGTGATCGCTGTGAGGATGGGTGAGCACGATCGCGTTGATCTTGCCTATCCCCTCCCTCGCCAGGAATGGCCCCACGAACCTCTCACCTGCATCCCCTGAAGTGTTCTTCGGGCCCGCGTCTACAAGGAGTTTCCTTCCGCCGGGCAGCTCGACGAGTTCCGCATCCCCCTGCCCGACGTCGAGAAAGGTCACCCTAAGCGTCCCCGGCCCGACGGGCCTGAGGATGTCGACGAAAAGAAAGACATCGGCCGAGATGAAAAGCGCGATCAGCGCAGTCTTCCTCGAGCCGGGCCGGGTCATTCCGATCGCAATCCCCAATCCGCCATAGAACAAGACCGAGGACCAAAACGTAAAGTGGGAGGTCAGATAAGCAAACGGAAGACTTCCGAAGTATTCGACCGAATAAAGCAGGGCGTTCGTCAGAAACCCCGTGGCGCCGGCATAGACGGAGGCGAGCCAGCCCCAGACATAAGACAGAGCTACAGCCAGCATCCCCGCGGCAAGAATGACGTTTGAGAGCGGGACCACGATGATATTTGCCGCAATACCCACGATCGAGATTTTCCCAAAATAATAGGATGTGAACGGGAGCGTTCCGATGCCGGCGGAGAGAGAGACGCAGAAGGCGGAAAGAGCGTACATGAGCGGGGAGATCTGCCGGAAGGCGTGGGGAAGCAATTTGCACATTGCATCCAGCCTGGGATAGAGGTAAACCAGCGAGAAGACGGCGGCAAATGAGAGCTGGAAACCCGGGTCGAAGAATTGCTTGGAGTCGATTAGAAGAATGGGAAGAGCGGAAACCGCGAGGGTGTTATAGAAATCCGGCTTCCTCTGCGAAAGTTTCCCTCCCAGGAACACGATCGCCATGAGCACAGAGCGGGTCACCGATGCGGCCCCGCCGGTGAGAAAGTTATAATACACGAGGAGAAGGCATGTCACGATGATCCGGGGTATCTCCGGGACACGCGCCGCCTGCAGCAGTGCGAGGAGGATCATGACCACAATCGCCACGTGCAGCCCGGAGACGGCGAGAATATGCATGACCCCGGAATTGATGAACGCCGTTTTGACCTCCATCGGGATGCCGCCCCGGTCTCCGGTTATGAGTCCTTTCAGAAATCTCGACTCGGTCCCCCCGATCAGCCGGTCGATCCGGATTCCCACCGACCTTCGCACGGGAGCGACGAAATTCGCGAGATAATCCGACTTCGAAGGCGGTCCGATGGCGGTGAGTTCCCCGGGAGCAAGAAACATTCTCGCGTCGATGTTATTCAGGTGCAGGTAGGCCCGCTGGTCAAACTCCCCCGGGTTGCGGGCACGCAACGGCCGGGCCAATTCGCCGGTGAGAACAACTCTGCTGCCATAGACAAACGCTGCAAAATTAACGCTATCGGTTCCCTCCCTGGCTGCGCTCACGAGTATGCCTCCAGAAACGGATCGAAATCCCTCATCCCCGGTGCGGATGCTCTCCGCCTCCACCACGAATCGGACAAAGGGCCGGGTCAGATCAGGAAGATCGGTGACCGCTCCCCGGACGACACACCTCTGCCCGGGCTTGATCTCGTCCGCGATCGCATCCGCGGGGGCGATTCTCGAATCATACGTGATCTTGAGGATTCCGAAAAGGAGAATCAGGAGGAAAAGGAAGAGAGGCCGCATCGGCGCAGGGCGGCCGATGATAGCGATGACAATCAATACGGATGAGGCGACAAACAGAGCGCAAAGGGCCACCGGCCCGCTAAACGGCCAGTGCCATCCCAGGGCGATACCGGTCATAAACGGTGCTAAGAACTTCACCGCCGGACGGTTGGTGAATCCTCCCATTGCCTCCCCCCTGTAACGTGTCATTTCTCGTTCCCACGCTCTGCGTGGGAACGGGACGCAACCTAAAGGTTGCGCCTACCGATGACTCGGCCTTATTTTCTCGTTCCCACGCTCTCAGACTGTGTGAAAACCCCTCCGGATGTTCCTCCGTCGAAGGGGCTCCGAGCGTGAGATCATGCGAGAAAAAAATCTATCTGTGCCCCTCGCAAAAGCTCGTTAGTGTATTATATTTGTAGT
>DATDFQ010000027.1 GCA_036522515.1 Bacteroidota bacterium | reverse complement strand
GTCGCGTCAGATCTGCCGGGCATGCGGGAAATCGGAGGTGATGCCCTCCTCTATTGTAACCCGTACAAGCCTCAGGACATATATGAAATGATGGCGCGAATGGCCGGAGATTCAAAGACCAGAGAAGAGTACGGGACCAAGGCGAACGAGCGTGCCGGGATGATCGATCTGGATCAATCTCTGCAGTTCCTGACGCGCATGCTTGATGCCGGCGCCGTCGATGACGTCGCGCCAACCGGTTCCAGACCCCCCACCGCTAAGTGGAAACATATCGAGGGAATCTATCCTGACAACTGGTTGGCTCCCGAAGCGACCATTTGTTTCAGCGAGCACAATAGATTTAGAAAAATCGTTTTCACCTTCGAGGCACACGCCGTCGCGGATTTGTTTCCTCTGAAGTTGACGTTTTCGCTGAACAAAGGCTCACTCGGGACCTACAGAGTCCTTTCCCCCGGGACACACGTCGTGGAATTCTCCCTCGAGGATGAGGCTGCATACGGGACCGGGTCATCAAGTCAAACCCTCATATCTTCAAACAAGTCCTTTGTCCCCAAGCGCCTCGGATGGAGCGATGATGCCAGAGAACTCTCCATTCAAGTCAAGAGCATACTGGCGGTTGGTCCCGATTCAAATGTCATCGAATTTTATCCGTAGAGGCACGGCCATTCAGGATCTATGACGTCGAAAAACACAAATATCTCGATCGTGACACCCTCCTATAATCAGGGGAAGTATATTCAGGAGACGATCACGAGCATTCTATCACAGGATTATCCTCACGTCGAATCGATCGTGATGGATGGCGGTTCCACCGACGAGACGGTTGCAATATTGAAACGGCATGACGGTCGGATCGTCTGGCGATCGGAAAAAGACCGTGGCCAAACGCATGCGATCAACAAGGGACTTGCCATAGCCATGGGCGAAGTGGTGGCTTACCTCAATTCTGATGACACCTACATGCCGGGAGCTTTTACGAAGGTGGTGAATTACTTCAACGACCACCCTGACATCGGGATGGTGTACGGGGAGGGTTATCATATTAACGAGCAGGGTGGTGTCATCGAGCGCTATCCCACAGAACCATTCAATTTTGAGCGCCTCAGGGAGACATGTTTCATCTGCCAGCCTACCGTATTCCTGAGGAGGCAGGTCTATGACACGGTGGGTCCGTTCGACGAATCTCTTCATTTCGGGATGGACTACGACTACTGGATCCGGGTTGGAAAGCAGTTCAAGATTGGCTACATCCCCGACTATCTGGCGTGCTCCAGACTCTACCTGGACGCCAAAACACTCAGGAACAAAGTCCAGGTACATGAAGAGAATCTGAGAATGCTGAGGAAGCACTTCAAGGGAGTGCTTTCAAAGTGGACGTTCGATTGGGCCCATGCTGTTCTCGGGGACAAGATTAAGCGTGATACCCCCTTTCATAATTGGCTGTTCACGACGGCATTGTGTGCGATTGCTTCTTATAAATTCCTGCGTCAATACGGGAGAATTCCTGCAAAAGACATGATGGCCATGGCGCGTTGGTTCGGCGGGACGAGCCGGGAGTTGTGGAGATCATGGTTGAAGTAAAAGGGAGGGAAACATGAAGATCGGAATTGATGTGAGCCTGGCGGTGGGCGAGAAGGCAGGGGTGGGGCATTACAGCTGGGAACTGGTCAATGGGCTCGGCGAGATTGACCATGAGAATGAATATATACTCTACCCGCTCTTCTATAATATTCGCGACCCAAAATTCAAATCGCTTCCAATAGTCGGGGAGGGCAATTTTCACATGCAACATACTGAACATTCCGCGCAGCAGGCCCTCGACTTGTGGAACGACACTTCTGTCGTTAAGAAAGATCTTCTCGGAAGGGTCGATATCTTGCACGCGACGACGGTCTGCGCCCCGAGAGATCACTACGGGAAGTTGGTATCCACTGCGTACGATGTCAGTTTTATGACTCACCCTCAGTATCACACCGAGGCAAATCGTGCCGTCTGCCTGAAAGGGACCCTCGATTCGGCGCTCTATGCCGATAAGATTGTTGCGATTTCCGAACACACAAAAGAAGACATTAAGAAGTACTTCAACGTTTCGGATGACAGGATTACAGTAATCTATCTCGCTCCCGGAAGAAACTTCAAGCCGATCGAAGATCGGACGCTTGTTCAGCGCATGAGGGAAACTTATCGCCTGGAAAAAGAGTACATCTTGATGGTCGGATCCATCGAGCCGAGAAAAAATCACAGGGGGCTTCTCCAGGCCTATCGTGCGATGCCCGAGGCGATTCAGAACCGGTATGATCTCGTATTCACCGGCGGAACGGGATGGCTCAACACCGACATCTATAATCTCGTCCGGGAGCTCCATCTTGAAGATCGTGTCCGGTTCCTGGGCTATGTGCCGGACCAACACCTGCCTTTGCTCTACAACGGAGCGACATTGTTTGTCTTTCCCTCATTTTACGAGGGGTTTGGGTTGCCCGTCGCAGAAGCCATGGCGTGCGGGACGCCGGTCATAACGTCGAATGTATCGTCCCTCCCTGAAATTGTTGGAGATTCCGATCTGCTTGTCGACCCCGGGAATGTCAGGGACCTTCTCGACAAACTGGTTCGGCTTCTTGAGGACGAGTCGCTGAGGGGAGAAGTCGGGAGAAAAGGTATTGAGCGGGCCGAAAAGTTTTCCGTGCGGAAAACTGCTGAAAAGACACTGGCGTTGTACAGAGAGCTGGCGCCGTGAAACCTCCCCTCAATTCGGAAGCCGGTGGTTCATGCTGAAACTGGCGAAGGGATCAAGGCAGTCGAACCCGGGTCCACAGCTGGACGGAGAATCTTCACGGTTGGAGGTTCTTATCGTCAAGCTTGATGCCATCGGCGATATTGTCTTGTTCACTTCGGTACTTCCTCATCTCCGGCAACTCTACAAGGTTGCCAACATTACGTTGGCCGTCCAGGAACGCGCGGCGCCTCTCCTGGAGCTCTGCCCTTATTTTGACGCGATCGTTGCGATAGATCTCGATCAGTACCATTTAAGCCGTGGATACCAACGGCAGGTCCTGGACCGCCTCAGGTCCCGTGGTTTTGATATCGTAATCAACGCGATGTATACCCGGACGATCGATTCTGATGAGATTGTACATTATACGGGCGGCACTCTCCGGATTGGCTTCGAGTGTCTGGACCGGGATGGGAACCAGCGCATCCGGTCGATCAATGACATGCTGTATACACATCTTGTTCCGCCCGAGCAAGAGTGGAAGCACGAATTGGAACGGTATGAGAAGTTGCTGAATTTTTTGGGATGGCGCTTGGAAAGACCGCTTGAACCCGAGCTTTGGCTGAGGCAGGATGATCTTGACCGGGGGGGTCAATTATTGGATGAGAATCATCCGGAGCCGCGAGATCATGTCGTTGCTCTCTTTCCCGGCGCGGGTCTGTCGATGCGTCATTGGCAACCGGACAAATACGCCGCCGTCGCGGATCGATTGATCTCCGAGGAGCACATGAGCATTGTGTTTGTGGGGGGTGTGCAGGATGAAGCCGTTGTCGCTCAGGTCATGAAAAGTATGAAGGGACCGTCCACCAGCTTGGTCGGAAAAACCTCCCTCCGGGAATTGGCAGCGGTTCTGTGGCGTGCGTCTCTCTATATCGGTAGCGAGACAAGCGGCATGCATATCTCTGCCACAGTGGGCACACCTCTGGTAGCTATCTACGGCGGCGGGCATTTTTCCCGGTTTAACCCTGCGGGAGACAACGTCTCACTTGTCTACAACATGATGGACTGTTATTACTGCCATTGGATTTGCATTTACGATGACTTTCGGTGCGTCAAGGACATCAAAGTCGACCAGGTGTACGATTCGTCCAAAGAGGTCGTCCGAAGGACCCGGGCGAGAGAAAGAATTCAACCGGAAATCTCAGTAGAGCTAAAGGATCCTCCGTTGCCGACATACGCCCACGCATTAGAACGCAATCTGGAACTCCTGAAAGATGCGGGGAGGCAATCTGCCGGGGCGGTGGAGCTCAACGGATTCCTGCGGCTTCGAATCTCCGTCAGCGAGCGGATAAAGAGGATATTAAAATCATTGATCTACAATCGAAGGGGGATCTCTTTGGTCGCGCCGGGTTCACAAATGCCGTATCGTGAAATGCAGGGAGTGATGCCTGACGGCTGGAGCGGTGAGACTGTACGTATCCTATTCAGCCATCATTTCGCGTTCACGAGTTTCCGATATCAATTCCAGATTCCCGATCTCCCGCGATTACTACCGCTCGGCTTCACCGTCAAACTGAACGGCCACCGGTTGACCGAGATGACATTTCCCCGACCCGGTGAGAACGAATTGGAGCTCAACACCGTACGTGCAGATCTCTTTGCACTCAATGACCTGAACGAGTTGACGATCGTGTCGGACAAGGGCTTTGTACCGAAGGAGATGGGGAATAGCGATGATTCAAGGTTGTTGGTCGTGAGGCCCCGGAGAATCGTCTGTCGAAACAGGCTCGGAATGGAGTTCCTTCATTTTGCGGAGGATCAGAGTTCTCCCGATAAGTCGGGCGGCAAAAATTCCCCCGATGCGAACGGGGCGGTTTGCCGGTTATGTGATTCGGTCGATTGTGAATTGGTGCGATCCGCCAATGTCTACCGTTGCCGGAAGTGTGGATACGTTTTTACGCATCCCGTCCCGAAGGCGGAGGCGCTTGAGGAGTATTACTCGGATCGTTATCGGACCCAGCGCGGCTCCTCGGTCTCGACTCCAAAATCTAGGGCGGACATACTCTCGGAACCCTTCGTGCACTTTGTGAAGGGGCGAAAGAGAGAGTTGGATATTGTGCTTCGCCACGCCAAAACCGGCCGATTGCTCGATATCGGGTGTGCCTGGGGCGGGTTTCTCCATCTTGCGAAAGAGAGCGGCTTTGAGGTCTTCGGCGTCGAGATTTCACGACCCAATGTTCAGTTCGCGAACGAGCAACTCGGCATACCCGTGTTCGGCGGAGAGCTCGACAAAGCGGGATATAAAGATGATTTTTTTGATGTGGTGACGGCCATCCACGCCTTCGAACATCTGCCCCAGCCGAGGGCAGCCGTCTCCGAGATACATCGGATCCTAAAATCAGGCGGTGCCTTTCTCTGCATCGTTCCGAACTTTGACAGCTATCTCTCGAAAAAGTTGGGCCCGAAATGGAAATGGTTGACCCCGGAAGACCACTACTCGCACTTTACGCCCTATGTTCTTCGGAACTTAATTCAATCGCACGGATTCGACGTCGTCGAGCTCTTCACGGTCGAGGGCCACTACGGTGAAGAGGAAATATTGAAACACGTCGATAGGGCCGAAATGAGAAAACTCCATGATCAATTATCCGGGACCGAACTAATTTGCATCGCAGTTAAACGGTAAGCCGATACTCCCCCCTGCCCCCCGGACCCGACGGGCGTTGGAAAGTCGCTTTTTGCGGAAGCATTACACAGCTTCCGTGGCTGAATCCACTTCCGCGGAGCGCTTTTTTTTTACACGAAAAATTGGTATACTATCTGACACCCTATCCCCTGTATTCACTAGCCAGGAAGCCGTATTATGTCCCGAACCAAATCAGCCCTCGTATGCGGTGCCGGTGGATTCATCGGCAGCCATCTTGTCAAGAGGCTCACAAAGGAAGGATTTTGGGTCCGTGGGGTTGACCTCAAGGACCCGGAATACTCCCCCACGGCGGCCGCCGAATTCGTCAAAGGGGATCTCACGGACCAGGCGCTCTGCAAGGAAGTGGTCGATCAGCCATTCGACGAAGTGTATCAACTTGCCGCGGACATGGGTGGGGCCGGTTACATCTTCACCGGCGAGCACGACGCCGAGGTGATGCACAACTCCGGGAGCATCAATCTCAATATGGCTCAACGCTGCCAGATCGCCAAGGTGAAAAAAATATTCTACTCCTCATCGGCCTGTATGTATCCTGCGTACAACCAGGAAGATCCAGACAATCCAAAGTGTTCGGAAGACTCGGCCTACCCGGCCGCACCCGATAGCGAATACGGTTGGGAGAAGCTGTTCAGCGAACGCCTCTACCTCTCCTATCAACGCAACTACGGGATGCAGGTAAGGATTGCAAGATTTCACAACATATTCGGACCTGAAGGCACCTGGACAGGGGGGCGCGAAAAAGCGCCAGCGGCCATCTGCAGAAAAGTCGCGGAAGCTCCTGCCGGCGGCGAGATCGAGATCTGGGGAGACGGTAAGCAAACGCGGTCCTTCCTCTACATCGATGAATGCCTGGAAGCTGTCAGGAGACTCGTCAATTCTGAATTCATTGGCCCCGTCAATATCGGGTCGGAAGAGATGGTCACGATTAACCGCCTTGCCGAGCTTGCAATGGAGATCGCCGGTAAGAAGTTGTCGGTGAAGCACATCCCCGGTCCGTTGGGAGTCCGGGGCCGGAACTCGGATAACAGGCTCATCCGCGAAAAACTGGGCTGGGAACCCACCATGAAGCTGAGGGAAGGAATTGAACACACATACCGGTGGATCGACACGCAGGTGCGGGCGGTCAGACAGGAAAAAGTGTTGACCTCAGTGCAGGTATAGATGTAACCTCATAACCATCTCCTTCCGTGATCCTGTTCCATGACCGGAAAAGCGCGTTGCGGAAGTCCACCCCGGGGGCGTTCACTGTTCCAGTATCCATGTGATCCCTGATGCCATTGCCGAAAATATCAGTGGTCACCCCCTCATTCAACCAGGCGGGTTTTCTCGAACAGAATATTCAGAGCGTGCTCGACCAGCATTATCCCGATGTCGAGCACATCATCATCGACGGGGGGTCGACTGATGGCACGCTTGATATCTTGAAGAAACATTCACATCTCTGCTGGGTTTCCGAGCCCGACCGCGGCCAGACCCACGCTCTGAACAAAGGCTTTGAACGGGCCACCGGAGATATCATCGGATGGCTCAATTCCGATGATACCTACTTCCCCGACATTTTTCGCATGGTGGCGAGCCAGTTCGAAGATCCGAAAGTGATGGTCCTCTGCGGCGATGGTTTTGAGATTGATGAGAATGGAAAGCAAACGCACCCGATGTTGTCGAGAGCGACGGATCCGGAGGTGCTGATCAAATACTGGAAGTGGAGATACGAGTATCTCCAGCCTGCATTCTTTTTCCGGCGAACCGTTTTTGACGAGGTTGGCTTTCTCGAAGAGAGCCTTTACTACGTCATGGACTACGATTTTTTTATACGGCTCGGGCTTCGCTATCCCATGACCTATCTGCCGAAGCCGCTCGCCAATCTGCGGTTGCACTCCACGTCAAAGACCGGGACAAATATCCGGAAAATCATTCCCGGATATATTCTGGAAATGCACAAGGTATCACGGAGGTACTGGGGGAGGCCGACTGAGTTCCGGTATTACGGATATTTGATATCATTCCTGGGCGCGGTGGTTCTTTCGATCCTCAAGAATATCCTCTTCTTGAAGGGTTCCAAGTCCAGGATGATTGTCGAACGAACCCTCAGTCCGACTTCTCGCGGAGGCGGAGTCTGACGGATTGCGAAGAACACTCCGGAG
>DATDFQ010000026.1 GCA_036522515.1 Bacteroidota bacterium | reverse complement strand
CATCGCGACGGCCAATCGAGCGGGCCAGCTGGCGGACACGCTGGCGAGCCTTGCCCGAATCCGGACAGTCGGCGACACGGAATTGATCGTCGTCGACAACAATTCGAAGGACGGCACAGCCGAAATGATCCGGTCCGATTTCCCCGATGCAGTGCTGATTGAGAATGAAGTGAACCGCGGCGTTGCGCCTTCGCGCAATCAGGCGCTGCGGCGGGCGAAGGGACGCTACGCCCTGATCCTCGACGCCGACATGCTGTTGGTCGAGAATTCCCTGAGGCAAATGGTTGATTTCATGGACCGGACCGCGGACGCAGGGATCTGCGCATGCGCTTTAATCTCACCCGAGGGGTTTATCCAGCCGAGCGCCCGCCGGTACCCATCCCCGTTCGTGTTCGTGCTGCGGCGGCTGGTCTCTTTCGATGCCGCGAGGAGAAGCGCGGCCCTCCGGCGCCATGAGATGGCTGATTGGGACCGGACCAGCGTTCTCGATGTCGACTATGTCATCGGCGCCTGTCAGATGATTCGCCGTGAGGCTCTGGACCAGGTGGGTCTTCTCGATGAGAAGATTTTTTACGGGCCCGAGGATATCGATTACTGCCTGCGGATGTATCGGAACGGGTGGAAAGTCTATTTTTATCCTCATACCAGGATTATCCATATCGAGCAACGGATCACGAAGAAGAAGCTCTTTTCAAGAATGTCGTTTCTCCACCTCCGGGGAATCATTTATCTCTTCATCAAGTACGGCGGGAAACTCAGCCGGTGAGCCCTGTGGCGCCTCTTCGCATCCTCTACGTCGGTTTGAGGAATGACTACGGCGATCCGCGCCGCGGATACAGTTTCGAATATGTGAATTTCTTTGAGACGCTCTCCGCGATGGAGGACGTAAAGGTCCTGGAATTTCCGTTCGACGAAGTGATGCGTCAATGGGGCCGGGAGACGATGAACGTCAAATTGCTTGAGGCTGCAGAGGAGATGAAGCCCGATATCTGCTTCTTCATGCTCTTTACCGACGAAGTGAAGAGGGAGACCATCCGGAAGCTCTCGGACCGGAAGGGAAGTCAGACCTTGAACTGGTTTGCCGACGATCACTGGAGGTTTCATGGGTTCTCCAGGTTCTGGGCCCCCCTGTTTCATTGGGTGGTAACGACCGATAAGTACTCGGTCGAACGATACCGAAGGATCGGGTGCCGGAACGTCATCAAGTCCCAGTGGGGATTCAACCACCGAATCTACCGGAGATCCGATGTCCCGCAGGACCACGACGTCACGTTCGTGGGTCAGGCTCATTCATCCAGAAGGCGGTTTGCCGGCGCGCTGGAACGCGCTGGCGTGCATGTTGAATTCTGGGGGAAGGGTTGGAACAACGGGCGTTTGAAACAAAACGAGATGATAGAGCTATTTTCCAGGACCAGGATCAACCTGAATTTCGCCGACAGCTCGTTCGGCTTCCGCCTCAAGCCGATCGTGAAGACTGTGCTGTCGCGGCGCGCAGACGGGACGTACACGGTGCAGGCTCCCCGTCAGATTCTGGGCAATGTTTCAACTCTTTTCGATGGGAAGCACCCGCAAATAAAAGGAAGGAATTTTGAGATTCCGGGGTCGGGCGGATTCCTTCTTACCCAACAGGTGGATGGAATTGAAGAATATTTCATCCCCGGCAGGGAAATTGCCTTGTTTCATTCGGAGAATGACTTGACGGAGAAGGTTCAATTTTTCCTGAAGAATGAAGGCGAGCGTGAATCGATCCGGCAGGCGGGGTATGAGCGGGCGCTGAAGGACCACACGTTTCAAAAACGGTTTGAAGACATTTTTCGCATAGTTGCCGGTTAATGTGACGAGAGCAACCCTTAACAAGCTACGGGCCCCTCTTCTCGACCTTGTGACAATTTCCGTCGCCTGGGGGTTCTATTACTGGATCCGGGTTAGCAGCGGCCTGTTTCCTCACACACCCGACCCGGATTTCTGGGTTCCGCTCATTGCCGTTGGAGTCTTCTGGCTGCTTGTGTTCTTCCTTTCCGGACTCTATCGCTCGTGGTATTCCCAATCGCGGTTCGACGAGTTGACTTCGCTCTTTAAGGCGACGACATTCGGCATCCTTTTCCTCTTTTTCGCAATCTTCATCGACGACAGCGGAGTCGGATCCCCGGTCCAGTCGCGCATGCTGATCGTGGTGTACTGGGCGTTGATCCTCGGGTTTGTCGGGGGCGGCCGCCTCCTCCAGCACACGTTTCAGAGGCGTTTGTTGGAAGCCGGGATCGGCCTGCGAAATACGTTCGTCGTGGGATGGTCGGAGAAGGCAAGAGAACTGTTTGACAGGGTTCAGGTCTACCCCGCGCTCGGATACCGCATCGTGGGATTCGTCCCTGCAACAGAAGGGGTTCATGAGGATACCTACAAGGGGGTGCCGATCCTTCAACCGATCACCCAACTCCCCGGCCTGCTGGAACAATACGAAGTCACCGACGTCCTGATCGCCCTCGCATCCACCGATCATGACAACCTCCTTTCGGTTATCGGTTCTTGCAATTCACACGATGTGAGCCTCAAAATCATGCCGGACCTTTACGATATCATCAGCGGACAGGCCCGCACAAATCAGATCTACGGGTTCCCGCTTATTGAGATCATGCCGGTGATCATGCAGCCGTGGGAACAAGCGGGGAAACGGGCGATCGATCTCATGATTTCCTTTGCGACTCTTTTTGTGGGACTCCCGGTCTGGAT
>DATDFQ010000025.1 GCA_036522515.1 Bacteroidota bacterium | reverse complement strand
TTTTACCATACTCTCAGGCGTTTCTACCCGCCTTCGTTCCCCGAACGAAGAGAACGCTCTTCGCACATATCCAGAAGGGGCACTCCTATGACGACTGATAGAATCTCCTCCCCGCGCCATGGCTTCCCGAACTTCGGCATTCTGCTCTCCCTTCTCTGTTTGACGCTCCTCGCGGCGCCATCCGGCGCGGGCGCATCACGCATCAGGTCACACTCTGATTCGCGCCAGTTGCGCAGGATGGAGGCCGACCGCCAGCTCCGGGACTATCGCGACCGGATCGGCAAGACCGTTTCGAAGGGAAGAACAGGCTTCCGTTCGGAGCCCGGAGTCACGCTCAAGTTCGACAACACGCTCTCGACATCCTCCGTGATTTTCTTCCAGGATGATATGGAAGGAGGGACGAACGGGTGGACGACCCAGGCGATCACCGGCACGGATGTCTGGCACCAGTCGACCCTGAATGCAAATTCTCCCACCCACAGTTGGTGGGCCGGAGTAGAGGGGCCTGCAACCTACCACACGGGAGCGCGCGTGAACGCCGCGTTGAAATCGCCCCCGATCGATCTGACGGCCGCGCTCGGCCCGGTTTCGCTCCTCTTCACCGAGAATTATGTCACCGAAGCGGGGTGGGATTTCTGCATGGTCGATGTCAGCACGAACGGGGGATCGAGTTGGACCCACCTGCGGGGCGGTTACGGCTCCGCCCCCTCGGGAGACAGTTACGGATGGACGATCAGTTCGCTCGATCTCACGCCGTACATCGGGCATGCCGTCAACCTTCGCTTTTATTTTGACACAGGAGACTCCCTTGAAAATGATTTCCCCGGCTGGTTTGTCGATAACGTGATCGTCTTCGATCAGGGCGGAACCATCACGGGAAAAACATTCTTCGACGCGAATAACAACGGGGTCAAGGACAGCACCGACCGCGGCGTGAAAGACTGGCTGGTGACCGCGACCGGCGGCGGCATCACCATCTCGACGAAGACCAATTTCAGGGGGAAATTCACGCTCCCGCTTCCGCTCGGATCCTACACTCTCACCGACGAGCAGAAGGCCGGCTGGACCCAGAAGTTCCCCTCCCCGTTCCCTTCGCATATCGATATCACAATGTCGTCGGCGGACACTCTCGTCGACAGCGTCTGGTTCGGAAATTTTACCAATGCGAGCTTTGTGAACGGAAAGGTCTTCAACGACGTCAACAAGGATTCCGTCTATGAGCCGGGGACCGACTCGCTCCTGGCCGATTGGCGGGTCATCCTCTCCGACACGAACGGCACGACGATCGACTACGATTACACAGACTCGCTCGGGCAGTACCAGCTCTTCGTTCTTCAGCCTGGGCAATACGTGGTCAGCGAGGCGCCCGGGCGCCTCCATCATGGATGGGTTGAGTCGTTCCCGGCCAGCGAGACGTATGCCGTGAACATCCCCGATCTCAGCACGACGCTGAACAATATGGATTTCGGCAACTATTTCTCGCCGTTGACGAACGCCGTCCTGGGCCAGAAATTTAACGATCGTAATCGCAATCAATTGTTCGATCCGGACGAGGTGGGAGTGGCGGGTTTCCAAATCCATTGCATCGTACGGGATTCGACCGGTCATAAACTGTATGACAAAAAGAGGACCACCGATAGCAGCGGGTTTTACATTTTTCAGGGCCTTCCGCCCGGGACCTGCACGGTTTCCGAACTACTGTCACAGCAGAATGTCGGCTGGTGGCCGTCGGTCCCGACCGTTCCCTACAGCCTGGTCCTGAACTCCGGGGAGACGCTCGATAGCGTCGATTTCGGCAACTACCTGATTGTCTCCGGAAGCATCTCCGGGCTGAAGTTCAACGACCTCGACGGAAACGGCGCGAGGGATAGCGGCGAAGCGGGCCTCGGCGGCTGGACGATTCAATTAAACACGGTGGGCACCACTGTCTACGGAACCTCCGCCTCGGCTTCCTCGGTCACACAGTCCGACGGGAGTTACTCTCTCACGGGGCTCTGGCCGGGCAAGTACACGGTGAGCGAGGTTTTCCGCGCGAACTGGCGGCAGACGCATCCGGCCAATCTGGCCCCCTATGTGCTCGATCTCGGACCGGAGCAAAACCTCTCCGGCATTGAGTTCGGCAACGTGCGGGACACGACTTTCAGCCTTTCGTTCCGGACGTTTCTCCCGGAAAGACTGGCGCTGGCCCTCGACCTGAAAGGAAAGCCGAAGCCGATCCCGGTGAAGCCCACCAGGGCCGAGTTTCGGATGGGATTCGTCAACACCGAATCCTCCGATTCCATTGTGACGAAGCTGGTCGTGAAGTTCAGTCCGGCGGTCGTCGACACCCTTGAGGTGACCCCGTGGGGAAGCCAGGCGTTCAACCTCAAGAAAACGCGCGTCGATATCACCTTTGCCGCTCCGATCGATTCCGGGGACACGGTTATACTGCACGGTTTTGCGGCAAAGCCCAAGATTCAGTCGGGGGCGACGTGGTGGTGGGTCTTCTCGAACGGGAACCGGAGCCTTGTCGGGAAGCCGGCCGCGTTTGTGGATAATACGCTCCTGTTACCGATGCCGAACGCGATCAACGTGCTCAAAGCGGGGGCAGGCTTGAGCCTTCGCGTCGGTCTCGGGGGTCCCCACACCGTGCTTCATCTGGATTACAAAGACGTGATGAAGTCCCTTGTCGACAGCAAGCGCAGAATGCATATCGGCGATCCCAGATGCCTTGGCACCTACGCCAATTCAGTACTAAAATCCATCAAGAAACAGCAGAGACATCTCACTCCGACACAGGGGAACAACAAACTCTTTGCCGAGGCGGTCGCGCTGCAGGCGAATATCAAGGCGAGCGATCTTGGGATCACCCCGGGCGGATTCGGAAACCTCATCTTCAACGCCGGAGGAAGCAATCCCTTCAACGGCAAATCTCTCCGGGAGATCGCATCGACGCTCGACGCTTACATGTCGTCTTACAAAGACACCGTCGGCAAGAACCATTGCGCCATTCCCCCGGGATACGAGGCCCTCGATTCGATCGGCCTCTATGGGATCATCCGGATGATCGACTCAGCGTTTTCGGGGCCGATGGATACGATCAGCTTCGGGTCGGAGCTGCGCGTGAAGCCGGTCCGCGGGCTGGCGGATGTCCCGTTCCTGCGCCTCGACAGCTCGTTTGCCGCTCTCGGGACCGCGCCGTCCAGGGCTTCCAACCAGACGGGATTCCCAGAGAGGTTCACGCTCGAACAGAATTATCCGAACCCCTTCAATCCCACGACGACGATAGAGTTTTATCTGGTCCAACCGAGCATCGTTACCCTGAAACTCTATAACACGCTGGGGCAGGTAGTCGCCACCCTTATCGACAGAGAGTCCCACGACGAGGGTTGGAGCCAGGTTGGAGTGTCCGGGGACGTCTTGAAACTCGCCTCCGGTGTCTATTTCTACAGGCTGGTCGCGGAGACCGCCACCGATGACGAAAATCCGGTGAGCCAGTCCTATACGCTGGTCAAGAAGATGATGCTTCTGAAGTGACGAGGTCCGGCACGGCAGGAGTTGTTCGAGGGGAAGCTCGCTCTTGTTGCAACGGTTTCCGGCCTCTTCGCGAGCCAGAAGAAGCAACTCGAACTCAGGTAGTGTCGCAATTTCATTTTTTGCTCGTCATCCCGACATGTTCTAGGTCGGGATCTTTATAAAAGAGTTGAAAGATGCTGACCAGGAGCATGTCAGCATGACGAGGTGGAGAGATGTTCGGCCAAATTGAGACACCACACGAACTTAATACTGCGGTCCTGAATCAAACGGTCATCAATACCCGGGATTCACGGATCGTGTATCCCGGTTTTACCAATCACTTCGGCGCTCCTCCCGAGAAACCGAAGGAAGAACAGCTTCGGTACGAGAACGGCGGATAAGCTCTTCGCCGTCAGGAACCGCTCGTCACCAACCCACGTACGTGATCGTCGTTTTCCCCGAATCGTCTACGACACACGACGCGACCCAGTTCGTGTTAATGGTGGAGGTTCCCTGGATCTCGCAGCTTGACGCGGTGACGGTTCCGGTGACGTACAGGAACCCGTTATCGTCCCTGCTCATTTTCGTCGGCACGGCATAACCGACAAACGAGTTGCTGCCGCCGCCCATGGTGCTCGGACGGATCTTGAACTGATACGCATTCGCGGAGATTGCGACGAGACTCTCCGTTACCCCATCCTTGTTTGCCTGCTGGCTATGGGCGCCAAACTGTGTGACACCCACCGAGATCGCAATACCCACGATGATGATGCCTAGGATGACTAAAAGAAGCTGTTGTTGTCCCATGAAACCCCCATATTAAGGAATTCTGTTTTCTGTGGAGAAAATAGTGCAACTATCGAGCCAACCCGCAATGGAAGGGCTTCCCCGTGCCTTTCGTTAACGAAATCAATCAATTTTGGAGCTTTTCTCGAGTGAGGCGCCGAATGAGAGGCGGGGGGGGCTGGCGGGGCCGGTAAATTATTCCGTCCAAATCGGGGGTTTACAGTAATCTATGCTGATCGGAGGAACCGGCAATCTTGCACGGGGACGGCGTGAATACCGGTCAGCCGATCGCTCTGGAGAACTCGGCGATTGTCGTTTCACCGGCGGCGACCTTCTTTACGGCGTCCTGATAGATATTCTCAAAACCGGCCACGCGCGCGGCCTCCTTGAGTTTCATGAACGAAGCCTCCTGATAGATGAGGTCTCTCAGCTGGTCGTTGATGACGAGGATTTCGTGGATCGCGGTCCTCCCGCGGTACCCGGTGCCGTCGCATTTCGGACAGCCCTTCCCCCGGAAGAATTTTGACTTGCCCGCGACCGTATCCATGAAGAGCGAGTGTTCCTCCTCGGGGGGCGTATACTCTTCCTTGCAGAACTCGCAGATCTTCCTGACCAGCTGCTGGTAGACCACGCCGGCAAGAGTGGTCGCGAGCCAGTAGGGAGGGATGCCGAGGTTGTGGAGCCGGAGGATCGTGCCGACCGCATCGCTGGAGAGCATCGTGCTCAGGACCAGGTTGCCCGTCAGCGCGGCTTCCGCCGCGACGATGCCGGTCTCCGCATCCCGGATTTCACCGATCATGATGATGTTCGGGTTCTGCCGGAGAATCGAGCGGAGCGCGTCGGCGAACGTGAACGTCTTGTCGGCCGAGGGGGTGACCTGCGCGGCGAAGTCCAGCCGGTACTCGACCGGGTTTTCGACGGTGATGATATTCTTCTCCATGGTTTGAAGATCGTTCACCGCGGCGTAGACTGTCGTGCTCTTGCCCGAGCTCGCCGGGCCCGTGATCAGGATCAGGCCTGACGGTTTCCGAAGAAGGACTCTGAATTTCGCGAGGATCTCCCTGGAGAATCCCAGCTCGTCGATGTGCGCAACGCTCGTGTTCTTCTGCAGAATGCGGAGTGCGGCCCGCTCGCCGGTCAGGACCGGCATCGTGCTGATCCGGATGTCGAACTGGAGCGTGGCGACATTGATCGAAAACCGGCCCTCCTGGGGTTTCTTCTTCTCGAAGGTGTTGAGGCTCGCCCTGGTCTTGAGCACGCTCGTCAGATTATCGGAGATTTCCTTCGGGAGCGAAAGGAGCAGCTTGAGAACCCCCTCCTGCCCGATGCGGATCCGGATCTCGTTCTCCGCCGGCTCGAAGTGGAGATCCGTCGCCCCTTCCTTGAGCGAGCGCATGAGGATTTCTTCGACCATCGCCTCGGCCGTCGGAACCTTGCCCATTTTGAACAGCTCGCGTATTTTCTCTTTCGAGAACTTGCTCACGTCGAACTGCTCGAGATTTACCTTGCTCGGAATATTTTTGAGCTCTTCGATCATGGGGTACCCCGGTTCGTTGGATGGTCGATCTATTCGGTCAGGAGTCGGGAGATCGTTTCAAGCATGTCGTCGACCTTGTAGGGCTTGCTGATGAAATCGCGGGCGCCGAACTCGCGGGCCTCCATCGCGTATTTCAGGTCGGCAAATCCGGTGAGCATGATGACATGCAGGGAGGGGCAATTCTGGTTGACATACTTCAGCACTTCGATGCCGTTGAGCCTCGGCATCTGGATGTCGAGCAGGGCCAGATCGGGTTTTTGGCTCCGGATCTGTGCGATCGCCTCTTCGCCGTCGGCAGCGTAGATGACCTCGTAATCCGCCCCCGAGAGGAGGTCGCCGAGGAGGTTGCGAAGATCATCCTCATCATCGGCGATCAGGATGCGGTGTTTGAGCTTTTCGGCCAAGGATACTCCTTTAGTTTTAGTGGCGGTCGGTCTTGAATATAATACTTTTTCGTTCAACATGGGAATGATTTCCGTGCCGGGTGGTGTCTTAATTTGGCCGAAGCTCTCTCCACCTCGTCATGCTGACATGCTCCTGGTCAGCATCTTTCAACTCTTTTATAAAGATCCCGACCTAAAACATGTCGGGATGACGAGCAAAAAATGAAGTTACGACCCCACACCATGCCGCGGGGGCGGAGGTTGCTTTTGAACGGGCGAAAATCTATTATTAAACTTGCTCCCGCCATCGCGCCGGGGCACATCTGCCATGAGAGGGAATCGACCGGAGAATGTGGAAAACGACTGAAGGAAGCACCGGGAGGCTCGTACAACTCTGTACCGGCTATTTCCTGTTCTACGTCGTTACCGGGGTCGCCGTGAAATACTTCACGGGGCGGCCCGAGCTCGGTTATCCCGGGATGAAGGATGTGGAGTATCTGGCGTTCAATACGATCGGCGGGAGCCTCATCTGTCTCGGCGTCGTCTTTGCCCTGAGGTGGTACAAACTCCAATCGAACAAACTCATGACCTGGGGGAGCCTGCGGCTTCCCAGGGAAATTCTCTACATCATCCCGTCGGGAATCTGCACGGCCATCGTCATCCCCACCACAACCCTCATGTATTTGCTTCCGATCTCGGTCATGGTGGCGATGGTGATCATGCGCGCCAGCGTCATCATCATCGGCAGGCTCGTGGATGCCGTCCAGATCCGGCAGGGGATCCTGAAAAAGCGCGTCTACTGGGAGGAGAATTTCGCCGTGGTCTTTGCGATCGGCGCCGCCGCGGTCAACATTTTCTCGGTGGGGAAAGGAGATTTTGAATTCGTCCATTCCTTCGCCGCGATGAGCATCCTGGGCAGCTATATCCTCGCCTATTCGATCCGGATCTACATCATGAACTACTACAAGAATACCCGGGCGAAAGGCGTCAAGCTCGACAACAACGGCTTCTTCGCGATCGAGCAGATAGCCGCATCGTTCGTGATGCTCGCCGTCGGGCTGGCGTTATTCCACGCGCCCGATTGGTTCGGTTCGACGAGCAGCCAATTATTGCTGTTCCACAATTCGTTCGTGAACCCGAATTCGTTCTGGTTCTGGGCGGTCCTTGTCGGGATGGCCTACGGGATGGTCGCGTTTTTCTCGGTGTTCATCTTCATGTTCAAAGGCCGGACCGCGACGTTTGCGGGGCTGGTCAACCGCCTGACCTCGCTCGTAGCGGGGACGACGGCCACGCTCGTATCCGCTATCCTATTCGGAGGAGCGTTTCCGAAAACCCAGGATTGGGTCTCTCTCGGATTTATTTTCGTCGCCGTCGGATTCCTCTCCCGGGCCGAACGGAAGCGGATGACGGAGCTCGCTCTCTCGAAGGAGATTGAGGCGGTCCCTTTCGGTAAGGGGCTTGCCCCCGCAGCTCAAAGTACCTGACCGTAACTGGTTCGTAGCACGCCGCAACCCGCCCGTTGCGCGCGCCGGAGGCAACCGATTTACCAACACAGAGGAGATTCACCGATGAAAACCCTGTTTGCATTCGCAATGCTCCTGCTCTCCGCCGCCGGTACGACAGCCCAGTGGGTCTATCCGCCCACAAAGACCGTCGACAGCAGCGACACGTACTGGGGGATGACCTCGAAAGACCCCTACCGCTGGCTCGAGAACATGAAGGACAAGGAAGTTGTCGACTGGTTTCAGGCCCAGGCCGATCTGAGCAACAATATGCTCAACAAGATCGTCGGCCGAGACCGGCTTGTGAAGGAATGGATGGAGCTGGATAAGCGAAAGCCCGCGAACTACTCGAGCATCGCCTATGAGGGCGGCCGGCTGTTTTACAAAAAGACCCTCGGCGGAGAAAACGTGGGAAAATTGTATTACCGGGAGGGGTGGAGCGGTCCGGAAAAACTGCTGCTCGATCCGGGCAGCTACAAACCGGGTGTGAAAACCACCATCCAGGCCGTCGTTCCCAGCTATGACGGGAAGAGAATTGCGCTGGGGCTTTCGGCGAGCGGGGCTGAGGTCTCGGAGCTGCGGGTGTTGAACGTCGACTCGGGCACCCTCGCCGCCGACAGCATTTATCCGAGTTGGTTCGGGCCGATCGGCTGGACTCTCGACAACCAGTCGTTTTTCTACTTCTCCCAGAAGACGGCCGACAACAAGAGCGCGGAATTCGAGCTCAACACCAAAACGAAACTCCACCGGGTCGGCGCCGACCCGGCCACGGACCGGGATTTCTTCAGCAACGAAGCCTACCCGGGCCTGAATATCGCCCCCAACGAGCTCCCCTTTGCGAGCATCGACAAGACCTACCCCCAATACGTCTTTGCGAGCCTCAGCAACGTCCGGAACGAGATGCGCGTCTTCTACGCCCCCGCGTCGCAACTGGAACAGGCGAAGCTTGACTGGAAAGTGCTCTGCGAGCCTTCCGACAGCCTGGTCCGGGGGATGGAGTATTACAAGGACAAGATCTACGCCGTCACCCTGAAGAACGCGCCGCAGTATAAACTCGTGTCGACCGATGTGGCGCACCCGGATTGGAACAATGCGGTCACGGTCATCCCGGAGCAGAAGGATGCGATCCAGTATATCACCAAGACGAAGAGTTTCCTCTTTGTCGTCTACTCGAACGGGATCACCAACCGGTTCGTGAAGTACAATCTTACGAGCGGGCAGAGCTCCGAAGTCAAGCTGCCGGGCTCGGGCAATGCGGGGATTTTCTGCCCCGACCAGTCGACGGACCGTTGCATCGTCAACATCACCTCGTGGGTCGTCCCCCTCACCTGGTACGACTATGACGGGGAAACCGATACGTTTTCCAGGAGTATTTTCAATGTGGATGTGTCGTATCCGGGGTTTGAGAACCTTGTGGCCGAAGAGGTCGAAGTCCCCGGGCATGACGGCACCATGATCCCCCTCTCCATCGTGTACAAAAAGGGGATGGCCCGGGACGGAAAGAATTGCTGTCTGATGCAGGGATACGGCGCGTACGGGATCAGCACCACGCCGGGGTTCAGCATCCTCCGTTCGGTCGCGTTGCGCGGGGTCGTGATGGCGTTCGCGCATGTCCGGGGAGGCGGTGAAAAGGGGGAAGAATGGTACAAAGCGGGGTACAAGTCCACAAAACCGAACACGTGGAAAGACTTCATCTCCTGCGGTGAATACCTTGTGAAAAACGGCTACACTTCTCCCCAAAAACTTGCGGGGATGGGGACTAGCGCCGGCGGCATTCTCATCAGCCGCGCCATCACCGAACGGCCCGACCTCTTCGGGGCTGCCATCTGCAACGTGGGTTGCGCGAACGCAATGCGCATGGAGTTTGCGCCGAACGGGCCCGCCAACATCCCCGAGTTCGGAACCGTGAAGGACTCGGCCGAATGCATGGCGCTCCACGAGATGGACGGGCTGGAGCATGTGAAGCGCGGCGTGAAGTATCCCGCCGTCATTTGCGTCGGCGGCTGGAACGATCCCCGCGTGGTCGCGTGGGAGCCCGGAAAATTCGCGGCGGCGCTCCAGCAGGCGACGGCTTCGGACAAGCCTGTCCTCATGAAGGTCAATTACGACAACGGGCATTTTACGGAAGACAAGGAAGTCACGTTCAGGAATTTCGCCGACCAGTACTCGTTTGTGCTCTGGCAGACCGGCCATCCTGATTTTCAGCCCTCAAAAAGCTCCGAACGGGAAAACAATTAATGAAGGGACTCGCCATGAAACGACTCATGCTTGCATCATGCCTCGCGGTCCTCTGCTGCGTCGTTGCGGCAGCCCAGACCGAGCCGTACAAAATGGTGTTCGATCTCACAAGCAGGGATACCCTCGACCAGAAAGCGGTCCTCCGGTGGATCAAGGAGGTGACCGCGCTGAACCCCAAAACGGAGTTGGAGGTCGTCATGTACGGCAAAGGCCTGGAGCTCGTGATGCCCGAACGATCGGCATACGCCGCCAACGTGAAGGAAGCCATGACGAATCCGAATGTCTCGTTCAAGGTGTGCGAGATCGCCATGAAGAACAATAAGGTCGAGAAGAAGGATTTGCTCGAGGGCGTGCAGACCGTGCCGGACGGCATACATGAGATCTTCTCGAAGCAACAGGATCATTGGGGGTATATCAAGGTCGCACACTGAAGTATGCGTTGGGGGGCGGCTTCTCGCACCCCAACGGTCTCATGGCAGTCTCCGGAAACTCCTCCCGGCGTGATCTATCGGCTTCAACCGGCGCCCGCCGGTATCCCTGTTTCATCTTCCCCTCTGGCCCGCATTCGTTCCCCAAGCAGGGTAGGTGTTCTACTACGCTCCCGGTAGGTCTAGACCCCATTGACGGCGAGATCTATTTATGGTAAATTATAGACCTGAAACCGCTCAACATGGAGAAAAAGCAATCATCCGGTATTCTCTAGAATTACTTAGGCCATCCCGGTTCCTGTTACGGTTGAGTGAACCCCCGCATGACCATACTAAGTAATGGGTGGGGTCCGGCGCTTCAATTTATTAGAAATAGAGGGGAAGCATTGACTTTATGACGGAGATTCAATATTTTTCTGCGAACGGCTGGAGATCCCAAAATAATCAAAGGGGCATTTTGAGAATGATACCGTTTCCAGAGAGGACCGCATGAGGGGGGTACATAAGATCTTTCAACCAGGGCTGTTCATTCCACTCCTGTTCTTTAGTTCCTTAGTTTTATTCGCCGATTGCCGTGCGCAGGAGGCACTGAGTGATACGCTCTCCGGGCAGGAGCTCAAGGGAAAGAATCTTGAGGAATTGATGCAGATGGATGTTACCTCCGTGTCCAAGCATGCCGCGCCGCTGTTTGAAACGCCGGCTGCGGTCCAAGTGGTGGCACAGGAGGACATCCGGCGCTCGGGCGCCACGACGCTGCCTGAAGCGCTCCGGCTTGCCCCCAACCTCGGCACCGCTCAAATCGACTCCCGGCAATGGGCGATCAGCGCGAGGGGCTTCAACGGAACGGCGGCGAACAAGATGCTCGTTTTGATAGACGGGCGGTCTGTCTACACGCCCCTCTACTCGGGCGTATTCTGGGACGTGCAGAATCTCTTTCTGCCGGATATCGAACGATTGGAAGTAGTGAGCGGCCCGGGAGGAACCCTCTGGGGTGCGAATGCGGTGAACGGGGTCATCAATGTGATTCCCCGGAGGTCGGGTGACCCGGCTTCACAGGGGTGGAATGCCTACGGCGGTGCCGGTACGACCGACCGGGTGTTCGGGGGTGTTCGTTACGGCGGCCATCTGGGCGAGCGTGCCACGTACAGGGTCTATGGCATGTATTTTGATAAGGATAATTCCATGCGTTCCACGGGACTCGACGGCTCGGACGCGTGGAGGGTCGGCCAGGGCGGCTTCCGGGCGGATTGGGACGCGAATGAAAAAGATGCGATGGTCTTCGAGGGCGATCTCTATGCCGGGACAGCCTCAGAGCCCGTGAACGGGGATATTCAGATAAACGGGGGAAATGTTCTGGGGCGCTGGACCCACACCGTCGATGAGCACTCAAGCTTCGAGATTCAGTCCTACTTTGACCGGACGCACCGGATTCTTCCCAACACGTTCGGAGAGAACCTCAACACGTATGACTTCGATTTTCAACATCGCCTCCGCTCGCCCGGGTTGATCGACTTTACCTGGGGCGTCGGTTTTCGATACTATATGGACGACGTGGAGAATACGCACGTTCTGGCGTTTCTGCCCCCGAATCTGGACTTCCGGCTCTATACAGCCTTCCTGCAGGATGAGATCACGATCGTCGAACACCTGAGCCTCACTCTCGGATCCAAGTTCGAACGGAACGATTTCACCGGATTACAGTTCCAGCCGAGCGCCCGACTCTCGTGGCTGGTGAGTCCGGATCATTTCTTATGGACTTCCGTCTCGCGCGCCGTGAGAACACCCTCCCGCATCGATCGCGACCTGTATGTGCCGGGTGTCCCGCCGTATCTCCTCGCAGGAGGGCCCAACCTCAGATCTGAAAAGCTTGTTGCGCTCGAGCTTGGGTACAGGTTTTCTTCACGCCTGGCTACGCTCGATGTGGCGACATTCTACAACCTCTACGATGATTTGCGCAGTGTCGAGCCGGGCCCTCCCTGGGTCATCGCGAACGGATTGGAGGGGACATCCTCCGGCGCGGAAATCGTGCTCAGTTGCCAACCCACCGACTGGTGGAGGCTCAGAACCGGGTATGTGTTCTTCCAGGAGTTTATCGCCGTGAAACCCGGGAGCCACGATATCAACATGGGCCTGGGCGAGGGAAACGACGCCAGGCACAGGCTGAAGATCCATTCTCTGATGAATCTCACGAAACACATCGAGCTGGATGCGTGGTTGCGGGGCGTCAGCGACCTGACTCTGGCGAGCGCTCCGGTGCCCGGGTTCGTAACCCTGGATCTCCGGCTGGCACTGAACGTGTCCAGGAACCTCGCGGTATCGGTCACCGGTCAAAATCTCCTGCGGGACCGGCATCCTGAATTCGGATCGCCGTCCGGGCGAAATGAAATCGAGAGAGCGGTGCTCGGGAGAATCGATTGGACGTACTAGCGGGTGACAATAGAAGCTCGCGCATTCGACCCGGCGGTGCAATGAACCGGACCCGTCATCGGGGAGCGGCCCTCCTTCTCGCAATCGCCTGCTGGATTGCCGCCGCGCAATCTCCCGCCCAGCAGGAGGCCGGAAAGGAATCGAAGTTCAAGGCTGCCTATCTCTACAACTTTCTCCAGTTCATCGAATGGCCGGAGAGCTCCTTCACCAACAGGTCTTCCCCCGTCACCATTGGGATTCTGAATCAGGAGCCCCTTGCGAATATCCTCGAACAGATCGTTCAGGGGGAAAGGGTCCACGGAAGGGAAATCGTGGTTCGCAAGTTCCGGGACACGAAATCGATCCGGGAATGCCAGGTGCTCTTCGTTCCCAGGTCGGAGCGGAACGAGATCCCGTCCATTCTCGTTTCCACGGAGGGATCGAGCGTCCTGACGGTCGGCGAAGTGGACGGGTTTGCCGAGGAGGGGGGCGCGATCAACTTCTTCGTTCAGGAGAACAAATTGAAGTTTGAGATCAATCAGGACGCCCTGAAGAACGCGAACCTTCGCGCCAGTTCAAGGCTTCTCCGGCTTGCGCGTCTGGTCGGATCGGCAGAGGGCGGGAAATAAGCGCATGGCTTCGTTCCGCAACAGCCCCATCAGCAGAAAGCTCAACGTGGTGATCATGTCCACGAGCGTGCTTTCCGTCGTATTGGTGGCGGCGGGATTTGTGACGTACGAGCTTCTCACCTTCCGGGATCTCCTCGTCAAGGACGTCTCCGCGAAAGCGGAAATCATCGGGCAGAACTGCACGGCTGCATTGACGTTTTCCAACAAGAGCGACGCGCAGCAGACGCTCCAGGCGTCGGAATCGCAGCCGCACATCCGGCTGGGAGGCGTCTACACCAAGGACGGCCAGCTCTTTGCGGAATACAAACGAACCGGAACGAAATACGCGGTGCCGGAACATGCCGAACCCGACGGATATTATTATGAGGAGGACCGCCTGCGGTTGTTCCAGCCCATCGTGCTGAATAACGAGCGGATCGGGACGATCTACCTCGAATCGGACCTGAAAGAGCTCAACGACCGGATCGTCTCCTACGGAACCATCGCCTCGATGGTCCTCCTTGGGGGCCTCGGGGCCGCATTCCTGGTGGCGTCGAGGCTGAAGCGGAATATCTCGCAACCCATCCTTGAGCTGGCGGAGACGTCCCGGCTGATTTCCGAGCATCAGGATTTCTCCGTTCGGGCCCAAAAGACCTCGAACGACGAGCTGGGGCTCCTGGCTGACGCCTTTAACCAGATGCTTTCGCAGATTCACACGCGCGATTCCAATCTCCGCGACGCAAACGAATCGATGGCGAGGGAAATAGGCGAGCGCAAGAAAGCGGAGGACGTCCTCCGAAAGAGCGAGGAGAGGTTTCGCCACCTCTTCGATACTCATCCGCTTCCGATGTGGGTCTATGACACCCGGAGTCTGCAATTCCTCGAGGTGAACCAGAGCGCGGTGAGCGCCTACGGCTATTCGAGGGATGAGTTCCTCGAGATGAGAATTACGGAAATCAGGCCGCCGGAGGACATCCCGGCCCTCATGTCGAACCTGAACGACGGGAGGCTTGTTCTCCAAACATCGGGTCCCTGGCGCCACCGGTTGAGAGACGGCTCCGTGATCGACGTCGACATTGTGTCTCATGTCACGGAATTTGAACGCAAGGAAGCCGTCCTTGTAGTGGCGATCAACATCACGGAGCGGAGAAAAGCGGAGCGCGAGCTCCGGATCAGCGAGGAGCGATACCGGTCGCTGGTTTCAGGATTAACCTCCATCGTCTGGTCCGCGGATCAGGATGGCAAATTTGCGGTCCCTCAAAAATCATGGGAGAGATACACGGGCCAGCGCTGGGAGGAGCATGCGGGGTTCGGATGGCTTGAGGCGTTCCATTCCGACGACCGAAATCTGATACGAGCCCTCTGGGAAGAGGCGAGGAGATCCCGAACGTTGTTCGAATCCGAAGGAAGAATCTGGCAGGCTCAGGGCAAATCGTACCGGTATTGTACCGCGCGCGCCGTTCCGCTCTTCAATCCGGACCGGACCGTCCGGGAATGGATAGGGACCGTGACCGATATCCATGACGGCAGAATCGCGGAGGAAACCCGGTTGAAACTGGTCGCGATCATAGAATCCTCGGACGACGCGATCATCGGGAAAACGCTCGACGGGACGATCACGAGCTGGAACCCGGGCGCGGAACGGGTGTTCGGGTATTCGGCGCGCGAAGCAATCGGGAAGTCGGGCATGATTCTTATCCCGCCGGACCGGACGAACGAGGAGCAAAACATTCTTGGGAGAATCTCCCGCGGGGAAAGGATCACCCATTTCGAGACCGTCCGTGTCAGGAAGGACGGCACGCCGATCGATATTTCCGCGACGATTTCCCCGATCATGGACGACCGCGGAAGGATCGTCGGCGCCTCGAAAATCGCGAGAGACATCACGGACCGCAAGCGGGCGGAGGATGAAATACGGCGGCTCAACGAGGAATTGGAACGGCGGGTGATCGATCGCACCGCACAGCTCGAAGCCGCCAACAAGGAGCTCGAGGCGTTCAGCTATTCGGTGTCCCACGACCTTCGCGCACCTCTCAGAAGCATCGACGGGTTCGGCCAGGCCCTCCTCGAGGATTATGACAACAAGCTCGACGAGAAGGGGAAGGATTATCTCGGACGCGTTCGGGCCTCCTCCCAGCGGATGGGGCAGCTCATCGACGACCTCCTCAATTTGTCCCGCGTTTCGAGGGGGGAAATGCGCCGTGAGAGGGTGGACCTGACGAAAATAGCGAACTCGATCGCGGAAGAGCTCTCGAGGTCCCAGGAGGATCGGCAGGTCCGGTTCGTCATCGCCCCCCGCGTGAGCGGGGAAGGGGACCCGCGGCTCCTCCACATCGTCCTGGAGAATCTTCTCGGGAACGCCTGGAAATACACGAAGAATCACGAGCACGCGATGATCGCCTTCGGAACGATGCAGGAAAACGGGAGCACCGTCTATTTCGTGCGCGATGACGGTGCCGGGTTCGACATGACCTACGCGGATAAACTGTTCGGAGCGTTCCAGCGGCTCCACAAGATCAGCGAGTTTCCGGGGACCGGCATCGGGCTCGCAACGGTCCAGCGCATCATCCATCGCCACGGCGGAAGAATCTGGGCCGAGGGAAAGCCCGAAAAAGGCGCGACATTTTACTTTACTCTTACTTAGGAGAACGTTATGGCAAGCAAGGTCATATTGCTCGTGGAGGATAACCCCGATGACGAGCTTCTCACCGTCAGGGCGCTGAAGCAGAACAATGTTGTGAACGAGATCGTCGTGGCCCGCGACGGGGTCGAAGCCCTGGACTATCTCTTCGCCACGGGCCGGTATTCCAGCCGTGATTCGAGCAAGTTGCCGGAGGTCGTCCTGCTGGATCTGAAAATCCCGAAAATCGACGGGATGGAGGTCCTCAAGCGTATACGGGCCGACGACCGGACGAGCATCCTTCCCGTGGTGATCCTCACATCGTCAAAGGAGGAACAGGACAGGCTCAAAGGGTACAAGCTCGGCGCCAACAGCTATATCCGGAAGCCGGTGGACTTCGTCCAGTTTACCGAGGCCGTGAAGCAGCTCAAGATGTACTGGCTCGTTCTGAACGAGCCGCCCCCCAAGAACGGAGGATAGCCTGAAAAAGAAACTTCACGCCCTGATCGTCGAAGACTCGGAGGACGACGCCGAGCTGCTGGTGCGCGATCTGCGCCGGTCGGGGTTCGACCTGTCGTTTGAGCGCGTCGAAACTCCGGCGGCGCTCAATGCCTCGCTGGATAAACGGAGTTGGGACATCATATTCTGCGATTTCAGCATGCCGCATTTCAACGGCACGGATGCGCTCTATCTGATGAAAGGCAAGAACCTCGAAGTTCCGTTCATTTTCGTTTCGGGCACGATGGGGGAGGACGCGGCCGTGAGCGCGATCCAGGCCGGAGCGTATGATTACGTCATGAAGGGGAATTTGAAGCGGCTGGCGCCTGCCGTGACCCGGGCCCTTCGGGAAGCGGAGTTGCGGCGGGAGCGCAGGCAGTCGGAAGAGCGGCTCAGGGAGAGCGAGGAGCAATTCCGGCTGATCGCGGAAAATATCACCGATCTCATCGCCGTTCTCGATCTCGAAGGAAGGCGTATCTACAATAGTCCCTCCTACACCAGCATTTTGGGAGCGACGGACTCCCTCCGCGGCACAGACTCCTTCCAGGAGATCCATCCCGACGACCGCGAGCGCGTGAAGGCCATCTTCCGGGAGACCGTGCGGACAGGAGCCGGGCAGCGGGCGGAGTTCCGCTTCCTGACGCACGATGGAAGCGTCCGGTTTATCGAATCGCAAGGGAGCGTGATCAGAAACGACCGGGGGGAAGTCGATAAAGTGGTGGTGGTTTCCCGGGACATTACGGAGAAGCGCAAGCTGGAACAGCAGTTCCTGCGCAGCCAGAGAATGGAGAGCATAGGGACCCTGGCGGGGGGAATCGCCCACGATCTCAACAACGTACTCTCCCCGATCACAATGGCTCTCGAAATTTTGAAGAGAAGGTTTCCGGACAATGAGAGCAGGCCGATCCTGGAGACGCTGGCGGCAAGCGCCCACCGCGGCGCGAGCATGATCAGGCAGGTGCTCGCGTTTGCGCGGGGAGTTGAAGGGGAACGAATGGTTCTCCAGCCGAAACATCTTGTGGAGGAGATGGGCAAGATCGCATCCGATACCTTCCCGAAATCGATTCAAGTCCGCACGGAAATGGGGAGAGACCTCTGGACCATCACCGGAGATCCGACGCAGGTACATCAGGTACTCCTCAATCTCTGCGTCAACGCAAGGGACGCGATGCCGAACGGCGGGGTCTTGAAAATGGAGGCGGAAAATGCCGCGCTCGATGCGCATTACGCCCGCATGCACCCCGATGCGAAGGAAGGCAACTACGTTCTGATCCAGGTCTCGGACACGGGAATGGGGATGCCTCCCGGAGTGATCGAAAAGATATTCGACCCGTTTTTCACGACCAAGGAAGTCGGCAAGGGGACCGGACTGGGCCTTTCCACGGTTCTCGCCATCGTCCGGGGCCACGGCGGATTTATCAGCGTTTACAGCGAACCCGGGAGAGGGACGACCTTCAAGACCTATTTCCCGGCCCAATCGAAGCGGGCTACGGCGGAGCCTGTCATCGAGCGCGAACCTCTGCCGGACGGAGAGGGAGAACTGATCCTCGTCATCGATGACGAAGCTTCGATCCGTGAGATTACGAAAGAGACCCTGGAGACCTACGGCTACGAGGTGATTACCGCCAGCGACGGCGCGGAGGGAATTGCGCTCTACTCGGAGCACAAGCGGCGGGTCAAAGCCGTGCTCACCGATATGATGATGCCCTACATGGATGGGGAAGCGACCATCAGGGCGCTGCGGAAGCTCAATCCCGAGGTGAGAATTCTTGCCGCGAGCGGCCTGACCTCGAACGGGAAAAACCTCGATCTATCGGAGCAGGGGGTGAAGGGTTTCCTGACCAAGCCCTATACGGCCGAAAAGCTGCTCAGGACATTGCGGGATATCCTGGCGTAGGGCGCCGGCCTTCACACTCCGAGAATCTCGCTGACGGTTCGGAGCAATTTTTCCGCCGTATACGGTTTTTGCATGAACGCCTGCACCCCCAGGTCGGAATGTTCGATCGCTCTCGCCTCCTCCGACAACCCGCTGGTCGCAATCACCTTCATCGAGGGGTTGATGCGCCGGATCGCCCGAATCGTCGCCCTGCCGTCCATCAGAGGCATCATCATGTCGGTAATGATGAGCTTGATTTCCCCCTTCTGCTGAACGAAGAGCGCGAGGGCTTCCGCCCCGTCCGAGGCGGTCACGACCCGGTACCCGAACGAAACGAGGGTCGCCTTGCAAATGTCCCTGATCGAAGCCTCATCGTCGACGAGGAGAATAAGCTCTCCCCCGCCGAGCGGCAACTCCGGCTTCTTCTCCCCCCTGGTCTCCTCATCGACGCTGCTCTGCGCGGGCAGATAGACCCTGAACTGCGTGCCTCTCCCCGGTTCACTGTAGACGTTCATGAATCCCTGATGGTTTGCGACGATGCTGTTCACCGTCGAGAGACCCAGTCCGGTCCCCTTTCCGACCTCCTTGGTCGTGAAAAAAGGCTCGAAAATCTTGCTGAGAATCGCGGGCGGGATTCCCGTCCCTGTGTCGGCGACGTTGACGATGATGTGCGGGCCCGTTTTCGCCTGCAATTGCATGCCCGCGTAGCTCTGATCGACTTCAAAATTTTCGGCGCTGATCGTCAGAGTGCCGCCCTGAGGCATCGCGTCCCGGGCGTTGACGCAGAGATTGAGGAGCACCTGGTGGAGCTGGGTCGCGTCCCCGTTCACAGTCCAGAGGCCTTTGGGAATCTGTACCTTGAGGCGAATCGATTTTGGAAACGTTTCGCGGACGATCTGCTCCATCTCCCGGATGAGGTGTGCGATCTGCAGGGGGGCCCGCTCTCCCTCCAGTCCCCGCGCGAACGTGAGGACCTGCTTGACCATCCCCGCGCCGCGCTGGGCGCTCGATTCGAGGGTGAGAAGAATCTTCTGGGTTTCCTGGTCCCGATGTTTCTTCTTGAGGATTTCGACGGCCATCAAAATCGGCGAAAGGACGTTGTTGAGGTCATGCGCGATGCCTCCGGCGAGGGTGCCGATGCTCTCCATCCGCTGGTTGCGGAGAATCTGTTGCTCCAATTTTTTCTTCTCGGTCACATCCCGTGAAACCACGACCACCTT